>JAYSRZ010000541.1:0-8347 GCA_043720775.1 Variovorax sp.
CAGATACATGCTGCCAAATTTGCCAGCGCCGATCAGGCCGATACGAATCGGATTGTTGGCCGCAGCGCGGGCTTGGAGTTGGGTGTAGAGGCTCATAGATTAGAGAGGACTAGTTAACGCGAAAAGCGCAAAAAGTACGCGAAAAACGCTGAAAAATAAAAAGGAAAAGATAGTGGGCCGTTAAACCTCCATAAAGAAACTTTCGCGCTTTTCGCGCTTTTCGCTTCTTTTTAGCGTTTTTCGCGTTACCCAGTCCGCAGCCTGCCATCAGCACAAATCAAGCCGCCAATTTCAGCTCGTCCAGCGAAGTCTGCATCGCACTCGCTGGCAGCCCGTCTTTCCAAGGCAGATCGACAGGATAGTCTTTCATCAAACAATCATCCGGCAAACACTCGATCGGCGTGAAATCGCGGTGTGCGATGTATTCTGGGCGCTTGTGACGGCGAATATGGTTTGACACAGCACACAGCGAAAGATACACGCTCACACGATTGAAAGGCGAGAGATTGCTGCTTGACGCATGCACCAAGCAAGAGTGAAACAAAATCATCGAGCCCGCCGGGCCTTTGGGGCTCACGATGCCGCCTTGTTTACCGCCCGCGCGATCCACCAGCTGCGTGATCAGGTTGTTATCCACTGTCCAAAGCGGATAGCTCGTCGTCGTCAAATCATGCTTGGCCTGCACCACACCTTTTTTATGCGAGCCGGGAATGAACATCAGTGGTCCGTTGAACTCATTCACATAGTCGAGAAAAATTGCAATATTCATCGCTCGCTCGGTAGGCATCATGTCGTCATTGAGCCAAGTGCCGTAATCCTGATGCCATTGCCACACATCACCTTCAAAAGCCATCTTGCCGTTGATCTTGAATTGATGCATGTACAGCTTCTCGCCCAGCAAGTCCTCCACCGGCTCAATCATGCGCGGATGGCGCGCTAATCTTGCAAATGGCTCGCTCGTCATATGCGCTGCAAAATTCGTGCGCACAGCGTCTGAATCTTTCTCACGCACGTTGTAAGCTTCGCGGCGTGCGTAGAGCTCAGGCACAGCAGAATTCAAGCTCTGCGTCTCCTCGGGCGTGAAGAGGCTGGGGAAGAACAGATACCCATCACGGTCAAATTGCTCCAGTTGCTCTTTGCTTAAACGCATGCTTGTCTCCTTTTGTTTGTGGCTTGAATTTATCTAGATAGCCAAATTCAATCAAAATAACTGTACTCTTCGCACCTGACAAATGCATGACTCTCCTAACCCATAAAAACCCATAGCTGCATCAACGCAGTCAGGCTATATTGCAGCCATGAAATCAAACGCCAACATCTTCTCTTTCAACGCCGATCCCGCGTGGCTCGATGCGCAACACAACAATCGCTTGCTCGTGCCGGAGTTCATGACGCATTTTGAAAACTGGCGGCGCGATTCCGTGGCGACTCGCGTTTTGCAGCCTTGCGAGCTCGATATTGCTTATGGCAAAAGCACCGCAGAAAAGCTCGATATCTTTCCAGTCCGAGTTGCATCGATAGCGAAGACCCATTCAAACGCACCGGTACTCGTCTTCATCCACGGCGGCTATTGGCGCAGCCTCGATAAATTCGATCACAGCTTCATCGCACCTGCATTTACGAAAGAAGCCTGCGTCGTCATTCCCAACTACCCGCTCTGCCCCAGCGTCACGATAGAGCAGCTCGTGCTTAGCCAAGTCCACGCGCTCATCTGGATTTATCGCAACATCGCAAAATTCGGCGGCGATCCCAGCCGAATCACCGTGATCGGCCATTCGGCTGGCGGGCATTTGGCGGCAATGATACTGGCCTGCGAATGGCAAAAAGTCTCGCGTGATTTGCCTTGTAATTTGGTCAAAAACGCACTCGCGCTATCCGGCCTGCATGATCTAGAACCGCTGCGCCACAGCCCCTATATCGCAGGCGATCTGCGGTTAACGAAGCAACAAGTCAGCCGCTGCAGCCCCGCTTACTTTTCCGCCCCGCAAGGTGAATTGATTGCGCTATGTGGCGCAAATGAAAGCAGCGAATTCCGAAGACACAACCGCCTCATCCAGCAAGCATGGGGAAAGCGCTGCGTGAACATCTGCGAAGAAGTGCCCGGCGCGAATCATTTCAGCGTATTAGAAGCGCTCTGCACGCCGGGGCAGCGAGCGCACGCATTAGCACTCAGATTGCTGACGTAACAACGCATACTTTTTACCAATTCGCTTTCAACTCGTTGCAAATTCACAGGATTGCAACGCGCACTCGCCGATCTGCTGCGATACGCTGTGTGACGTGTTGTATATGTCTTCCAGCCAATGCTAACGAGAAAGCGATTATGAAAAATTCGATGTCGAGCAATCAAAAGCAACTCGCGCTTCTCAACGCTCTTTTCGCGTCAACTTTTATGCTCGCTGCGTGTGGCGGTGGCGGTGACACAAACACAGCCGCCGCGCCACCAACCAGCGTCTCGCCGCCTGTCACTCCACCCGTCACCACGCCTGCTCCTCCGCCAGTCACTACTCCTGCTCCCCCTCCGGTCACCACGCCTGCTCCCCCTCCAGTCACCACACCTGCTCCCCCTCCAGTCACCACGCCTGCTCCCCCTCCGGTGACCACGCCTGCTCCAGCGCCAAAAACATGGAAGGCTGCAGCCATCATCGATACGCAAGCTTTGAGCGCCGAGCTTCCATCGTTTGCATTCGATGCGGCTGGAAATGGATTTGCCGTTTGGCGCCAAGCAACCGCAGCACCCGACAACAACAACTACATCATCGTTGCGCGTCGATATACAAAAGCGCAGGGCTGGGGCGACGTCACCCAGATTGGCAGCGCCCAAAGCGCGTGTGCCGGTTATGGCAGCGTAAACGTGTCTCCAGTGCTAACAGTTAACACCAGCGGCGATGCGTTCGTCGTTTGGCAAGATGGCAGCGCGCGATGTATCAGTCGGACTTTTGGCTCAAGGCTTCTTGTCAAGCGTTACACAGCTGCAACGGGCTGGGCCACTACGACAGCAGCCACAATCATCGCAGCCCCTCTTGAAGATGCCAACACTGAACCAAAAATCTCGTTAAGCGACAACGGGACAGCTCTGCTTGTTTGGAAAGCGGATGCCCGTAGCGGCACTGCTGGCGCGCCGATTCAAAACGTCAAGATGAGTGTGTTTGCGCCGGCAACCGGCTGGAGCACGCCAGTGATTGCGCCCGCCTGGCCATTTACCGCCGGCTTTGAAAAGCTCGAAATGGATGCGCAAGGCAATGCGGTTTCCATTTGGACGCAAGCCAGCCCCACAGGCGGCCGAGCAGTTAACAGCAGCCAATACACTGCCTCCGGTGGCTGGGGGGCACCTGTGCAAATCGTCGCAGGTTC
This sequence comes from Variovorax sp., assembly GCA_043720775.1. GTDB lineage: Bacteria > Pseudomonadota > Gammaproteobacteria > Burkholderiales > Burkholderiaceae_C > JANMDU01. The sequence continues at coordinate 3,355 of JAYSRZ010000541.1, forward strand.
CGTCGTCCCCAGCTTGTTCGTCATGGCCGACGGCAGCGCGAAAGTTGTTTGGGCTAAAACAGATCGCACAGTGTCTCAAAATCAGTTGCAATCGGTGAGCTACAGCCCCGTCACGGGTTGGAGTGCTGCAATCACTGCTGTGACGACGAACGTCGTGTTCCCAACCAGCCCTGCTCCTGCCGATTATCCGAGTTTGGGGACATTCACGCTTGACGCCAGCGGCAATGTGGCTGTTCTCAGCAATCTCCAAACATCGCCCATTCTTAATCTATGGGCTTTGCAATACAACGCGGCCCAAAGCGGATGGCAACCGTCTACCCAGCTCAAAACTGCCAATCCCGATGGACGCAGCGGTCGTGCAGTCGTGCGCTTTGACAGCAGCGGCAATGCCATCGCGGTGTGGCAAGAATTTGATGGTGCCGTCAACAATGTGTGGGCGGCCCGCCTTGATTAGCATCCGCGTTGAAGCGAAATACGCACCGGCAGCATACTGAGGCGCATGATGAGTGGCTAATGTATTCGCGTGATTAAGCACTTAATCTTTTAAAGAAATAAGCTGTTAGCCGGCATAAATACTGCGTAAATTGCTATTGAATTAATAGCGTTTTGAATTTTACATGGATCAATGGATCAGCCTGCACGCGCTGAAAAAATGCAGCTGCTAGGGCTTGCGCAGCTGGCCACACGCCCAGCAAATCCGCTTGCGGCAACACCCGCGTCAACTTGACTTCTCTCAACTCCTGCCCCACCGGGCGAAGCTGCATGGGCAGCATGTCATAGATCGGCGCGAGGCGAAAATTGGCTTTACCCACGCTGTCGTAAAACAATGCGATGTTGCCCAAATGCATATCGTTGTTGTGAATCAAATGACCGAAGGCTTGCAGCAAAGCGATGCGCTGCACATCTTGCGCCGATAGCAAGCGTTGAAGCCCAAGCTGCTGCGCCGCATGAATCCAGCTGCGCCTGCTGCCTACAAAATGATCGTCCGCAGCCCCGAGGCTAATCACGCCCAGCCGCCCGCTCGCGCCTATGCGATCAAAGCGCTGCACTTCAAGATAAACACGCTGCGCATCATGCAGCACGATAGCTTGCGCAGCTTGCACGCCGGTTTGCGCTGCATTTTCAGAGAGCACATTCAGCGCATGCCCTTCGCAGCGCAGCAAATCGCGCCAGCGCTGAGCGGCCTCGCCACTGTCTGCGGGGCTAAATTTGACGATCACATGCGCTGCGCCATTTGCCGTCTGCACATACTGCGTGAATTTCGGCTGCTCGCCACCCGCAGATGACATGCTGCCATCCGCATTCAAAGTAGCCTGCGCTAACTCGGCATAACGCTTGAGTTTTTTCGCTTTGAGGATGGGCTGAGGCGGCTCTTGTCGCAAATACAAATCAAGCGCCCTGCGCCCAATGATCAGATCGCCCGGCTCATCATGCCCCGCCCAATCCAGTGCGAGCAGCACGTGATCATCGCCCCAATCATTGATGCTCGGTGGTAATTGAGGTGCTGAGCTGCTCTGAAGCTCAGCAGCGGAGACTATCTCAGATAAACGCCGAGGAAACTGCCGCCCCAAATAGCCCTGCGGCCGCATATCGCTCACAAACCACGGCAAGCCTTCAAAAATCTCCACGCCGGCATGGCCTTCAAACGCCGTGCGCGAGCCTGTGGCCATGCCTACGGTGTAGAGCTGCCCCAAGCTCTGCAATTGCCCTTGCGCATCGACTTGCGAGACTGGCAATGGCAGGTTCACGCGCGCAGGCCGCATCCGCGCGTAGCGCGTGCGCTGCGCTTTGCCGAGCGCCAACACAGCACTGCCCTGCTTTTTCACCTCGCGCGAGAGCGTGGCTTGCGAGCAGCCAAGCTTGATGCATAGCTCTGGCGCGCTGTGCATGGCGTTGCCTAAAGCTTCAATCAAAGCTTGAGGCTCAAGAGCAGCAGAACGTGGCATAAGGCAAAAACGGTATTGATATGAATAGATTTTAGGATCTATTTTATAAATGTCAATGCGAAAATACTGAATAAAATCAAGGCGTAAAAATAAAAAAGCGCCTTAAAGGCGCTTTTTTATAGCTTTTAGTGAATAGATTTTACATCAGCAAATGCTCGCCCGCATTGTCTCCGCCCAAGATCACGTAATTCACCTTGCGAATGTCCATGAGCTTCTTGCCGCCCGAATAGCTGATGGAGCTTTGCACGTCTTCTTGCATCTCTATGAGTGTGTTTGCCAGCGTGCCTTTGATCGGCTCCAAGATCCGCTTGCCTTCAACGTGTTTGTATTCGCCTTTGTTGAAGTCAGACGCTGAGCCGTAATACTCTTTGAACAGCTTGCCATCAGCTTCCACCGTTTTTCCTGGTGACTCTTCCAAGCCAGCCAGCATCGAGCCGATCATCACCATCGTCGCGCCGAAGCGGATCGATTTGGCGATATCGCCATGCTCTCGAATGCCGCCATCGGCAATGATCGGCTTAGTGGCCACTCGGGCGCACCACTTGAGCGCCGAGAGCTGCCAGCCGCCTGTGCCAAAGCCCGTTTTCATTTTTGTGATGCAGACTTTGCCCGGGCCGATGCCCACCTTGGTCGCGTCTGCGCCCCAGTTTTCCAAATCAATAATGGCCTCGGGCGTGCCCACGTTGCCAGCGATGACGAACGATTTGGGCAGTTTTTCTTTCAGATAGCCAATCATGTTTTTCACGCTATCGGCATGGCCATGCGCGATATCGATCGTGATGTAGTCTGGACTCATGCCTTGTGCTACGAAGGCATCCACCGTGTCGTAATCGGGCTTCTTCACGCCCAGCGAAATCGAAGAATACACGCCCTGCGCGGTCATCGCTTTCACGAACGCGAGATTGTCAATATCAAAGCGATGCATTACATAAAAATAACCATGCTTGGCCAGCCAGACGCAGAGCTCCTCATTGACCACCGTCTTCATATTCGCCGGCACCACCGGAATCTTAAAACTCCGCCCGCCCAGCTCCACGCTGGAATCACACTCGCTGCGGCTTTCTACGCGGCATTTGCGCGGCAAGAGCAAAACATTGTCGTAATCAAAAATTTCCATGATCCAAATCTTTCAAAAAATCCATCTCAGAATAATTTGAGCGCTTGGAACTGCCTTCGGTTTTTGTGAGCCACGCATCAAAACGCAGACCAAAAAAAACCGAGCGCCATTGCTTGGGCTCGGTGTCTGAGTTTATCAGGCTTCTGCCTGTCTCTTGTCTATTTGATAGCCGCAGCGACCCCAGCGCGTGCCACTTGTGCATCTTGACCTGACGCAACGCCACTCACGCCAATCGCACCAATGATCTTGCCGTCTTGCATGATGAGTTCGCCGCCTTCCAAGGGCGTGACATTCTTCAATGCCAACAGGCGCAAACCTGCGCCACCCCCAGCGACCGCATCTTCAAGCGCTTTGGTCGGTCGGCGGAAATTGTTGGCCGATGTGGCCTTACCGTGAGCAATATCTATGCTGGCGATTTGCGTGTTGGGCAGACGCTGCATCATGACCATTTGACCGGCAGAATCGACGATGAAGATGGCAACAGGCCAATTATTTTTGGTCGCTTCCGCCTCGGCAGCAGCCATGGCTTTTTTGGCTTGCTCCAAAGTAATGGCAGCCCCATAAGCGGGTGGGCCTGCAGGCGCTACAGTTTGTGCTACCACGATAAAACTTGCAAACAATAAAGCGGCTACAACGAGCTTTTTCATATCATTTCCTTTGGAAAGTAAGTTCTTGGAAATAGTATGGTCGCACAGCCTTTGACAAACTATCAGCCTGCGCTTCAGAGCTAGGGTATTCCTTAGATCAGATAGCAGGGCGCTTACACTTTCTTTTTCTCGCTCGTTAGCAGCTGCGGCATGGCATGGTCGCTGCTAACTGCAAGTAACCCCGTCTTCGTATAGATCGCCAGCTTATCGCGCGTATCGACGATATCAAGATTACGCATCGTGAGCTGCCCAATACGATCAGCCGGAGAAAACGGTGCGTCTTCGACCTTTTCCATGCTCAGGCGCTCGGGTTTGTAGGTGAGGTTTTGGCTCTCGGTGTTGAGAATGGAGTAATCGTTGCCACGGCGCAATTCGATAGTGACTTCGCCTGTGATGGCGCGGGCGACCCAGCGCTGGGCGGTTTCGCGGAGCATGATGGATTGGGGGTCGAACCAGCGGCCTTGGTAGAGCAATCTTCCAAGCTTTAAGCCGTTCATGCGGTATTGCTCGATGGTGTCTTCGTTGTGAATGCCGGTGACGAGGCGCTCGTAGGCGATGAAGAGGAGCGCCAGACCTGGGGCTTCGTAGATGCCTCGGCTTTTGGCTTCGATGATGCGATTCTCAATCTGATCGCTCATGCCTAAGCCGTGGCGGCCACCGATTTTATTGGCCTCTAGGATGAGATCGACGAGATTGTCAAAGCGCTTGCCGTTCAGCGCCACTGGCTGGCCTTCTTCAAAGCGCACGCTCACCGTCTCATGCTTGACAATGCAGTCTTCGCGCCAGAAGGGCACGCCCATGATGGGGTTGACGATTTTCATGCCGCTGGAGAGCAGCTCTAAATCTTTCGCCTCGTGCGTGGCGCCGAGCATGTTGCTGTCGGTCGAATACGCTTTCTCGGCGCTCATTTTGTAGCCGAAACCTTCCTTCGTCATGAAGGCGCTCATCTCGGCGCGGCCGCCTAGCTCGTCGATGAAGAGCTGATCGAGCCACGGTTTGTAGATCTTTAAGTTGGGATTAGTAAGCAGGCCGTAGCGATAAAAGCGCTCAATGTCGTTACCCTTAAACGTGCTGCCATCGCCCCAAATGTTGACGTTGTCTTCCTTCATTGCCGACACCAGCATCGTGCCCGTGACGGCGCGGCCTAGCGGCGTGGTGTTGAAGTAGGTGATGCCGGCAGTAGAGATGTGGAATGCGCCAGCTTGCAGGGCGCAGATGCCCTCAGCGGCGAGCTGCTGGCGGCAGTCAACGAGAACAGCTTTCTCTGCGCCGTATTCCATCGC
>JAYSRZ010000542.1:0-8310 GCA_043720775.1 Variovorax sp.
AGCATCGGCAATTTCATCGACGCATTCGATATTGATCAAAGTCGAATCCATATCAAACGCAGCGAGCTTGAAATCGACAAGTTTTAGCGGCGGCGCGAAGCCTTGGATCACAAGGCCGGGAGAAATTTCTTGAGAAGTCATAAATCAGTTACTATTAATTTAATAGCGCTTCACGCATATTCCATGCCGGCGAAGTGCTCTTTTTGCTTAAAAATTCTGCCCGTAGATCAAACAACAGCCTCATACCAATCTTCCACCTGCAAACCCGGCACGCGGCTGAATTCTCGGGTGTTGTGCGTCACCACGGTGAGCTTGTTGGCCAGCGCGATGCCGGCGATGAGAAGATCGTATTCGCCAATCGGTGTGCCAGCCAAGCGCAACTTAGTGCGCAGCTGGCCTGCCAGCTCGGCAGATTTAACATCCAAATCAACGCACTCATAGCGTTGCCGCAAGCTCTGACAATATTGCTCTAGCGCTTGCGGGCGCGGCATCAATGCAAGCCCATAGGCCAATTCAAAATAACTGATGCTACTGATGCAAATTTGGCTTGTCGGCAAGGCTTGAATTCTCGAGCGGCACTGGCCTTGATTGCGGAAAGCGTAACTGATGATGTTGGTATCGAGCAGGAACTTCAAGCTTTTCCCCAATCGATATCGCGCTGCGGCAAGAGCCCTTCGTAGCGCGTCTTTGGATCAAGCAAGAAATCCAGTGCCTTGTCGGATTCAGGATCGCGCATGCGATCAATCTCGGCAAACATTTCGCCCAACGATTGCAATGGCTTCGTCTTCTCGGCCTCCGCAAACTGCGCGAACCATTTAGACAGCGAGATTTTTGCCCGCGCCGCAGCTGCTTTAGCAGCCGCCAGAGTGTCTTCATCTAGATAAATCGTGACTTGAGACATGATGAACTCCTTTTCCGAATCATTAATTATATTAAAAATTATAATTAAAATTCACTTATATTGGATTGCTTGCTTCAGCTAGAGCTCGCACTGCATCCTGGAAATCAAACGACGCGGACTTACCTCGGGTTATAATCCGAGGTTCGCCGACAACATCCTCAGACACATAAGGAAACCCATCATGGCATCAGCCAAACCCAAGAAAAAGAACCCCCGCCTGGCCTCCGGCCGCAAGCGAGTTCGTCAAGACATCGTCATCAACGCCGCCAACACCAGCCTGCGCTCCAAATACCGCACCGCTGTGAAGAACGTGGAAAAAGCCGCTGCTGCTGGTGACAAAACCAAAGCCGCTGAAGCCTTTGCAAAAGCCCAATCCGTGCTCGACACGGTGGCTGACAAAGGCATCTTCCACAAGAACAAAGCCGCACGCGACAAGAGCCGCTTGTCTGCACGCGTTAAAGCCCTCGCACTCGCGAAGTAAGCCTCTGTATTTAACAGCCCTTGCGGATTCAAATCACACTGGTTTAAATTCGCAAGCCGTTTGAAACGGGTGCGCTGTCAGCGAAAAATGAACAAACCGCCCGGAGTCATCCGAGGCGGTTTTTTCATGTGCGCTTTATCTTCTTTAAGCATTTTGGGCATCTAGCCGGCGTATCTACTGCGTGAAGCGCTATTGAATCAATAGCATTCAAAGATTCAAAGCCAGCCCACTTTTCACCTCGCCGAGCGCTACGAAGCTGGTGAATTTCGCCACATTCTCGTGACCGAGCAACACGTCGCGCGTGAACTGCTCATAAGCGGCCATGCTCGCCACATGCACGACAAGAATGAAATCCGTGAGCCCCGTGGTGTACCAACATTGCTGCACTTCTGTTCGTTTTTTCATCAGCGCTTTAAACGCATCAATATGCTGCAAGCTCTCGCGCTCAATATCCACATGCACGATCACCGCTACAGACAAACCGACCTGCGCCGCATCAAGCTGCGCAATCTCCGCGCGAATGACACCGCCCTCCCGCATGCGCTTGATGCGCCGCTGCACAGCCGCGGCTGACAACCCAACCTGTAAACCAATAACCTGTGCAGGCAATTTGGTGTCCTGTTGGTAGCGTTTGAGGATGGCTCGATCAAAATCGTCGATGGCATGCGTATTCATGACTGCATTTTGCGGCTAAGCCGCATTTTGCGCCATTTATTTGATGTTTTGATCGATATCAATGCGGCGAAACTACTGCGTATGAAACGCATTCATCTTGCCGAAATCCATCGCTTTCCACTCAAAGGCTTCCGCCCGCAATCGCTGAAAAGCACCATGCTTACGGCGGGTCGCGGCTTACCTTTTGACCGCGCTTGGGGCTTGACGAACACTGAACGCGCGGTAGCGGCGCATGGCGGCTGGACGGCTTGCCAAGCTTTTGTGCGCCTCACGAAGAATTTGGATTTGCCACTTTTTGATGTGCAGTTTGACGATCTATCTCTGCGTTTGCAACTACGAGCAACCGATGGCCGAAGCATGGCCGTGGATCTCAATGATTCGGCATCAGTCGATCAAGCTAACAACGTGCTCGCGAAATGGTTTCCCGCAAAATTAGCCAGCGCAAACATGCCTCAACTCGCAGCCGCCTCCATCGACACCGGCTATTGGGATCATGAAGACGCGACGATATCGATCATCCATTTGCCTGCAGTCGCGTATTTAAGCAAAGCCGCAGGCGTTGCTTTAGATCCTGCGCGCTTTCGCGGCAATCTGCTCATTGATGGTGGCGCGGCATGGGAAGAATTAGCATGGCCGGGGCATCGGCTTCGCGTGGGCGATACCGAGCTCGAAGTTATGCGCCCGATAGACCGCTGCGTGGCCACCTCAGTGAACCCGCGAACGGCGCAGAAAGACATCAACATTCCCGCACTGCTGGCGCGCCATGCAGGGCATGTGTTTTGCGGCGTGTATGCGAGAGTTGTGCGGGGCGGAGAGCTTCGCGCAGGCGATATCGTTGAACAGCTTGCAGCACAAAAAGCGCTGTTGCACCGCGCAAGCCAGCCCACCACTGTGCCGCCCGCTGCGCAGTGGCCTCGCGCAGGGTACGTCGTGCGCGTTGTGCAGGAGAGCGAGCATGTCCGCAGCTTTTGGGTTCGTGATGCGCTGGCAGCAGATGGCATTCGCGTGCCCTTCAAGCCGGGGCAGCATCTGCGTTTGCATGCCGCCGGCGCGAGCGGGCAGCATTGGCGAAGCTACACAATTTCTGCGCAATACGATGGTGGCTTATGGCGCATCAGCGTAAAAAATGCGGCCAGCGGCGGCGTCTCTGAATGGTTGCATCACCACGCCAAGCCGGGCACACCACTTTTACTGTCTGGCCCGCACGGCGCTTTTCATTTGCCACCCGTGATCGAGCGGCAAACAGTTTTTTTAAGCGCTGGCATTGGCATCACGCCCATGGCGGCCATGTTTGCATCTTGGGCGCAGCGCGAAGATATTTTGCAAAACACCCCGCTGCTTTGGATTCATTCAGCGAGACATCGCGGCGAGCTCGCGCTGTGGCAAGAGGCGCTGCAATTCGCTCAAAGTTGCGATGCAACTCAAGCCCAACTGCGCCTGCATCTGACTGAAGAAACGAGCACCAACACCAGCGCAACCGCCGATGCGCCTGCACACGAAACTGGTATGGTGGATTGGCAAACCGTCTCAAGAGACGCCAAACAAAACAATGCCGATGTATATTTGTGTGGCCCACCGGGCTTTATGCAAGCGGGCTTGCTGGCTTTGCGGCAAGCAGGTGTTGAGGCCAGCAGCATTCATTTTGAGCGCTTCGCATCGCCGCGCGCTGAAGTTGCCGAGCAGAAAAAGCCGCCTCTGCCAGGCCCTTTTCATGTGACGCTTGCCCGCAGCAATCTGCAAAAGAGCTGGAGCGCGCAAGATGGCAGCCTCTTGGAATGGGCCGAACAACAAGGCTTGAGCTTGCCCGCCAATTGCCGAGGCGGCGCTTGCGGAGCGTGCGAACAAAAGCTCACAAGCGGTGAAGTGATGCACCTGATCGAGCCCATGAATGGCCTGGCACAGCAACAAATTCTGATGTGCTGCGCTGTGCCGATGGGCGATTTGGTGATTGATATTTAAAGGAACTATAAAAAAATGAACAACACATTAGAAATCTTGACACGCGGCCACGCCGCTCTCACCACAGCCAGTCATCGTGTGAATTTTCCCGACGCTGAGCTGCGGGGCCAATTGGAGCAACTTCACGCCACGCTGGCAGATTTTCGCCAACGAAAAGGCTTTGGCCGCGCGATGGCCGCGCCGGAAGTGGGCATCGCCAAGCGCATCGTTGTCATGCATTTGGGTGCGACGCCGTTTGCGCTCATCAATCCGAAGATCACATGGCGCAGCGAGGCCATGTTTGAAGTGTGGGACGATTGCCTGAGCGTGCCGGATTGTGTGGTGCGCGTGCAGCGACATTGCAGCATCAGCGTGAGCTTCTCGGATGAACAGGGGCGCGAGCGGCACTGGGGAAAATTGCCCGAAGATTTATCAGAGCTCGTGCAGCATGAAATGGATCATCTCGACGGCGTATTGATGAACGAGCGAGTCATAGGTAAAAATGCGATTCGGCCGATTGCCGAGCATGCAAGTTTGGTGGGCAACGCGCTTCCGAAGCATCGCCTCTCGCTTGATCAAATTGCTCGCAGCGCAAGCATGATTCCGCCAGAGTTTTTGCATTCGGCGCAATACAACTGTGAGCCTTTGTCTGAAGTTTTCAATTGCCAGCTCACGATCAAGCTTGATTTCACCAATCCGATTCGTAGCTTCAAAGGGCGCGGCGCAAGCTTCTTTGTGAGCGAGATGATTCGGCGCGGCGACAAGCGGCCACTGGTGTGCGCCAGCGCTGGCAACTGGGGGCAGGCGATGGCGTATGCCTGCCGCTCTTTTGGTTTGCCGATTGTGATTTATGCGGCAGTCAACGCTAATCCGCTCAAGATTGAGCGCATGAAAGCGCTTGGCGCAGATGTGCGCATCGCAGGCACGGATTTTGATGCAGCAAAAGATGCTGCGAAAGCGCATGCGCAAAAGGTAGGCGGCTGGATGGTGGAGGATGGCTTGGAGCCAGAGATCAGCGAAGGCCACGGCACGTTGGCCATCGAGTTGCTTTCTCGTGGCGATGTGTTTGACGCCATTGTGATCCCGCTGGGCAATGGCGCGATGCTCACTGGCATGGCGCGTTGGATCAAAGCATCATCACCGACTACGCGCGTGATCGGCGTGTGCGCCAGCGGTGCAGACTCCATGGAAAAATCTTGGCGCAACAAAACGCTTGTGACGCCTGAGCATGCCAACACGATTGCAGATGGCATTGCCGTACGCGTGCCGATTCCGGAGGCTGTGCAAGACATGCAAGGCATCGTGGATGATGTGGTGTTGATCGATGATGCGCACATCATTGCAGCCATGCAGCTCGCGCACAAACATGCGGGCTTGCAGCTGGAGCCTGCCGGCGCAGTGGGCGTGGCAGCGTTGGTTGCGCATCCCGGGTTGTTTAGAAATCAACGCATCGCCACTGTGCTGTGCGGCAGCAACATCACCGAGGCGCAAATCAAACAATACTTGATGTGAAGCGATTTACTTGAGCAAGCAAGCCTCAACGACTTGCAAATTATTGTCTTTCGCGAAGTTCATCACGAAATCCCAAGCCATCACGTTATCGTTGCGCAGATCAGTGTGGACGACGACACATTTCACATCGCCTTGCGCGGTTTGCATACTGGTGGGCAAGCACCATTCTGAATAGCTCAAATGCGAGCCGGGAACAGCGCCACCGGGGCGAAATTGGCTCATCACGCCCGCCAGCCGCTCGGCCCAATCGCTGGGGCGAAACTGTTTGCCATCCTTCGTGATGCCCTGGATGAAGAGCTGCTTAGAGGCAGTCTGTGGCGCGGCTTGTGAGGCGACGTTTAAAGCGACTTTCACAGCTGCTGCTGGGGCGTTGGAAGAAGGGTTGGACATGGCTTAGTGGGAGCTGCAAGCGCCTCAGGATCACTGGTGCTGCATTGCAACAAGGAGTTTATCTTATAGAAGAGTTGCAGCGCCCTGCAGCTGCGCATCGCAGCGATGCAAAAAGCGCGATGGTGGGTCTGCTGCGAAGCTCTAAAATCATGTTTTACGTCTTCGAACAAGGCGTTTTGTATTTTGGAGATTTGCTAAATGAACGCAACCACTGCTTTAGAGAAAACTGCCGTAGCGCACGCCATTCACGCAGCGCCCAGCCAGCCGCATGTGATGAACACCTATGGCCGCGTGCCGATTGAGCTCTCTCATGGCCAAGGCTCACGCGTTTGGGATATTCATGGCAAAAGCTATCTCGATACATTGGGCGGCATTGCGGTGAACACGCTGGGGCACAACCACCCAAAGCTCGTGCCGGCGCTGCAAGATCAGCTCACGAAGCTGATTCACACAAGTAATTATTATTTCTGTCCGAATGCAGAGAAGCTCGCGGCGATGCTGGTGGAGCGCAGCGGCCTCACCAATGTGTTTTTCTGCTCTACAGGCTTGGAAGCGAATGAAGCAGCCATCAAACTCGCTCGGAAATTCGGCGTGAGCAAAGGTATTGCTGCGCCCGAGATCGTGGTGTACGAGAAAGCCTTTCATGGACGCAGTCTGGCCACGATGAGCGCCACGGGCAATCCGAAAGTGCGCGATGGCTTTGGTCCGCTGCTGGAAGGTTTCATTCGCGTGGCAGTCAATGACATTGCATCACTTAAAAAAGCGACTGAGGGCAATAAGAATGTTTGCGCCGTGTTCTTCGAGGCGATTCAAGGCGAAGGCGGTGTGAATCCGTTTCACATGGACTATTTAAAAGATGTGCGCAAGCTTTGCGATGAGCGCGATTGGCTGCTGATGATTGACGAGGTGCAATGCGGCATGGGGCGCACGGGCAAATGGTTTGCGCACCAGTGGGCGGGCATCAAGCCGGATGTGATGCCGCTGGCCAAAGGGCTGGGCTCGGGCGTGCCGATTGGTGCGGTGGTGGCGGGCCCGAAGGCTGCGACTATTTTTTCTCCGGGGAATCACGGCACGACCTTTGGTGGCAATCCGCTGGCCATGCGCGCGGGCGTGGAGACGATTCGCATCATGGAAGAAGATGGGATTCTTGCGAATGCTGAGAAGGTGGGCAAGCATTTGCAGATGAGTCTTGAGAGTGAACTCAAAGGTCTTGCAGGCGTGAAAGATATTCGCGGGCTGGGCCTCATGATCGGCGTAGAACTCACCAAGCCTTGTGGGGCTTTGGTCGGGCAGTGTGCGGAGAAGGGTTTGCTGATCAGCGTCACAGCAGACACCGTGATCCGCATGGTGCCGCCGCTGATTTTGACGGTGGCTGAAGCGGATGAAATTGTGGCGATTCTTGTGCCGCTCGTTCGGGATTTGCTAGCGCAGGGTTGAAACTAGGGATCGCGAAAAGCGCGAAAACTGCGCGAAAAACGCAAAAATTATTTTTTGTTTTTGTTTTTGTTTTCTTTTCGTGTTTTTCGCGCCGCTTTCGCGCTTTTCGCGTTACCTAGTTTCTTTGACACATTGACCACTCTATGAAACACTACCTCCAATTCAACGATCTGAATGCTGATGAATATGCCCACATCTTCGCGCGCGCCGCTGAGATCAAGCGCAAATTCAAAGCCTACGAAAAATACCATCCGCTGGCCGACCGCACGCTGGCGATGATCTTTGAGAAAGCATCCACGCGCACGCGCGTGAGCTTTGAAGCGGGCATGTATCAATTGGGCGGCAGCGTCGTGCATTTGACGACAGAAGGCAGCCAGCTAGGTCGTGCAGAGCCGATTGAAGACAGCGCAAAAGTCATCAGTCGCATGGTTGATCTCGTGATGATCCGCACTTATGAGCAAACCAAGATTGAAGCCTTTGCCGCCAACAGCCGCGTACCGGTGATCAATGGCCTCACGAATGAATTTCATCCTTGCCAAATCTTGGCCGATATCTTCACCTTCATTGAGCAGCGTGGCGATATCAAAGGAAAGACAGTCGCATGGATTGGCGACGGCAACAACATGGCCAATACATGGTTGCAGGCGGCTGCGCTACTCGGCTTCAAGGTCAATGTGAGTACGCCCTCTGGCTATGAAATCGATCCCAAATTATTAGAGAAATCGGGCATTACCCGGCATAAAACCAGCGCAGACTGCTACGCTTTTTATAGTGACCCGCTGGAGGCGTGCAAAGGCGCAGATCTCGTCACCACCGATGTTTGGACGAGCATGGGCTTTGAAGCCGAGAACGAAAAACGCAAAGCTGCGTTCGCTAACTGGTGTGTCGATGCGCGGCTCATGAAAGCCGCGAAGCCCGAAGCCATCTTCATGCATTGCCTGCCCGCGCATCGCGGCGAAGAAGTCTCTGCCGAAGT
>JAYSRZ010000543.1:0-2932 GCA_043720775.1 Variovorax sp.
AGCTCGCCGGTTTTGGTTTTGAAGAGCTTGCCTTCCGCGCCAATGATGTCGCCCAAATCCCAATGCTTGAAGGCCTCATATTGCGCCTCTGGGATGAAATCTTTGCTCACGTAGAGCTGGATGCGGCTGGGGTTGTCCACCGTGATGCCCTCGCCCACGATGGAGCTAGAGCCATCTTGCACAGAAGCAAAGCTGGCCTTGCCCATCACCCGCTTGAGCATCATGCGGCCAGCGACAGTGACGGGGATCTTCGCCTCCGCCATTGCGGGCATCTCTTGCTTGTCGTATTCGGCATGCAGATTAAACGCTTTGTGCTGCGGTTTGAAATGATTGGGAAAGGCGATGCCTTGCTCTCGAATTGCGCTGAGTTTGCTGCGGCGCTCTGCAATGAGTTGATTTTCGTCAAGGGCTGGGCTAGCAGGCGAAGTGTTGTTGTCGTTGCTCATGATCGTGGCTTGTGGATCGTGTGTCGTCTGTGGGGCATGCCGCACAGCGCGGCAAAGCTTTTGATTTTAAAGCCTCAAGGCAAGCGCGAATTAGCTCTTGGCTTGGCTGAGAAAATGATCCGCCGTGAGCTGCAAACCTTGCTGCACCGTGACAGGGGGCTTCCAGCCCAGCAGCTCCGTGGCGGGCGTTGAATCCACCGTCAAATCACCGATCAAACGCTGCGCCATGCCGCCTTTGCCGATTGCCTTCAGGCTCAGTTGGAGCAAGCCTTGCGGCACAGGCAGAAGACGGGCAGGTCGATGCAACGCTTCGCCTAAGCTGCGCAGCAATTGTGTGGTGCTGACATCCTGCTGGTCACTGATCATGAAGGTTTGATTCGCGGCTTTGGGGTGCGAGAGGCACAGCGTGATGAAATCCACCAAATTCGGCAGCGCGACCAAGCTGCGCAGATTGTGAATCGCGCCAAATGGCAGCGGAATGCCGCGATGCAGTGTGCGCATCAAAGTCAAAAAATTAGCTTTTACACTTGGGCCATAGACGAGTGGCGGGCGAATGATCACCACTTCCATCCCCGTTTTGGCTGCAATCCCCAGCAAGCCTCGCTCTGCTTCCCATTTGCTGATGCCATAGGCGTCTAACGCAGCCGACTGCGTGGCGCGAAACGGCTGGCCACGCATCGTGAACTCGCCATTGACTTTGACCGAGCTGAGAAATACAAAGCGCTTGACGCCCGCACGTGCTGCATGGCGTGCCAATGTCAGTGTGTGCTGGGTATTGACCTCCCGGTATGCCGCCATGGGATCAGCCGCAGTCTCGCGCACTTGATGCACGCGCGCTGCGCAATGCACCACCGCCTCAATGCCCTCAGAGCGCATTTGAGCAGCAGAAATTGAAGCAAAATCGGCCTCTAGGGTACGTAGATACTGCGTGAAGTGCTCACTTTTTTGTAGTGACGGAGCGCTCCGAGCTTGCGCCAAAACGTGATGCTGAAGACCGCCCAAGTGCTCGCAAAGCGCCTGCCCGACGAAGCCATTGCTGCCGGTGACGAGCACTTTCATCGCACAGCCTGCTCGTAGACAGCCAGTGTTTTACTGCGCAAAGCTTCCAGCGAAAATTCTCGTTGCGCACGCTGCAAAGCTTGCTCTCCTAATTGTTTGCATAGTGCAGGATCGGCTAGCAAGCGATTCAGCGCAACCGCGAGCTCATCAACGCTGCTTGGCGTCACGGTCAGCCCCGTGATGCCATCTTGATTCACAAAATCCACGCCATTGTTCAGCTTCGTACTCACTACCGGTTTGGCGCAAGCAAACGCCTCGACCTGCACAATGCCAAACGCCTCCGCTTGATTCACCGCAGGCAAGCAAAACACATCACAAGCTTGGAAATAAGCTGGAAGATCAGCATCTGTTATCTTGCCCACGAAATGGATGCGCTCTGCCGCCGGGCTCAGAGCCGCCAAAGCTTTCCATTCCGCCGTCAACGGGCCTTCGCCGCCAATGATGAGTTGCGCGTCAAGCGGCAATTGCGCCATGGCTTTGATTAATACATCAAAGCCCTTGTAATGCACATGGCGACCCAGCGCGAAGATGAGTTTTCCCGGAAACGTCGCTCTGAGCCCAGCACAGAGATCAAGGGGCAGAGCATAGTGAGCTAAATCAAAGCCAAACGGAATCACATGGAGCTTGTCTTTGAGATGCGGAGCCACCAATTCAGTAGAGCTTCTAATATGCGCTGGTGTGGCCGCGATGATGCCTTTTGCGTTGCGCAGCGCCGCATTCTGGAAAGGCCGATAGCCCAGCAGAAGGAGCTTTTGGCGAATGATGTCTGCATGCCAAGTGATGATGCGCGGCACATGAGCAGGAATAGCCCAAGAAGCCACATGCGACATCGGATCAGGCATGTGCAAATGCACCAGATCAAAAGGCTTGTCGCGGTGCAGCTGGCGAGCTCTGGTAATCAGCTTGAGAGACAGCGCAAGCGAGCCGTCCACATTCCAGCTGGGTGTGCGAATTAGTGGGAAGCCATGCAGTTGGCCTTCAAAGCCGGCCGAATCTCGGCTAGGCACAAGATGAACATAGTCAACGTGGCCTTTCATCGCGCGAAACAAGTGATCCACATGCGTTTGCATGCCGCCTGGAACATCGTCAAAAAATCGACCAAAACAGAGTACGCGCAACATAATTCGCTTTTTTTAAACTGCGCTTATGGTAGCATCTGTTCAATACATGAACACATCAGCACTTGAGACCGATCTGCGTACTTTGCAAATGCTCGCTGAGCAGCCGCAAATCAATCAGCGCGAGCTGGCAAGCCAGTTAGGTGTGAGCTTGGGCAAGGCCAACTACTGTTTAAAGATGCTGCTTGCAAAAGGCCTCCTGAAAGCGCATAACTTCAAAAACAGCAAAAACAAGCTGGCCTATGCCTACGTGCTCACTCCGGCAGGCATCGCAGCTCGCGCCGAATTGACCACAGAGTTTTTGCAAGT
>JAYSRZ010000544.1:0-2930 GCA_043720775.1 Variovorax sp.
GGCTTGCCATAACCCGCTAAGCCTTGCGCCGCAAAATCTACCGTGTGCAAAGCGGCTTGCACGCGATTCATTTCTCGGTAAATCTCGCCGCGCTCTTGCATGCTCATGCCGGGCAAAGCTTGATCCCAAAGCACGCGGCCATCGACGAAATCCATGATGTAGAAAGCGCGGCCAATCACCGATTCGTCTTCACAGAGCGCATGCATTTTCGCTACGGGCACGCTGGTGCCAGCGAGCCCGCGCATCACCGCAAATTCGCGCTCAACGGCATGCGCTGAAGGCAGCAGCTTGGCCACGGGGCCGGGTTTGGCGCGCATCACGTAGGTGTGATTCGGTGTAATGAGTTTGTAGGTCGGGTTGGATTGCCCGCCTTTGAACATTTCTACTTTCAGATCACCCGCAAAGCTCGCCACATTCGCCGACATCCACGCGCTGAGTGCAGCGGCGTCAAACGCATGTTTGCCTTCGACTTCTCTCGTGCCGACGAAATGGCCAAAATCGGTTGCATTGCTGCTCATTCTTGATCCCCATTCCCAATGCGCTTCAAGCCATCGCGGCTGCGCACCACCAAGCCGCCCGGCTCCACGCGAATCAGCTCTTCGCGCTCCATTTGCTTGAGCTCTTGATTCACACGCTGGCGCGAGGCGCCTAACAGCTGCGCAAGCTCTTCTTGCGCGAGATGCAAGCCAATGCGCGTCTCGTCTTGATGGGAGAGGCTTGGCACGCCGTAGCTGCGTGCCAAATGCACGAGCTGCTTGGCCAAGCGCGCGCGCAGGGGCAGCGTGTTCAAATCTTCAACGAGGCCGAAGAGTAAGCGAATTAAGCGCGAGTTGTGCCGCAGGAGCGCTTCATACAGCTCCGTGTGATCCGCCAAAATCTTCGTGAAATCATTGCGCGAAACGCAAACAACAGTCGTCTCGCCATGCGCATAGCAATCATGTGTGCGCTGATCGCCATCAAAAATTGCCACATCGCCAAACCAAATGCCCGGCTCTACGTAGGTCAGCGTGACGAGCTTGCCCGAGACCGACGTGCTGGATACACGCACGGCGCCTTTCGCGCAAGCCACCCATTCGTCGGGCCGCTCGCCGCGCGCTGCGATCAACTCACCATCACGGTAGCGCTTGACATAGGCATAACGCAAGATATCGTGGCGCAAGCTGGGCGACAAGCTGGCAAACCAGCGCCCCGCGTTGATCGCTTCGCGCTCGTCTTGGGAGAGGATGGGTTCGTCGGAGATCATGTCAATTCCATTGTGGCCTTTGTTCTGGGGAGGCTTGCCTAAGCCTGTCACTTCTGTGTCTACCCAAGGTGAGACAATACACTCTACATGACTGAACCCCTCATCCCTCCTTTGAATATTCCATTTTCCTCCGTTGGCCTGGCTGACTCCATTCTCCGCGCTGTGGCCGAAAAGGGCTACACCACGATGAGCCCGATTCAAGCGGCTGCGATTCCGCACGTACTCGCTGGCCGCGACGTGATGGGCGCAGCCCAAACCGGCACCGGCAAGACCGCTGCTTTCGTGCTCCCGCTCTTGCAACGCATGCTCAAGCACGAGACTGCCTCGCCCTCGCCTGCCCGCCACCCCGTGCGGGCGCTGGTGCTCACGCCCACACGCGAGCTGGCCGATCAGATTCAAGACAACGTCAAGCAGTATGCGAAGTACACACAAATACGCTCCACCGTCGTTTTCGGCGGGATTGATATCAAGCCGCAAATTGCTGAGCTGCGCAAAGGCGTAGAAATTCTCACCGCCACGCCCGGCCGCTTGCTCGATCACATTGAGATGAAATCAGCGGTGCTCAATCAGGTTGAATACGTTGTGCTCGATGAAGCTGATCGCATGCTCGATATTGGTTTCTTGCCTGATCTACAGCGCATCTTGAGCTTTTTGCCCAAGCAACGCATCACGCTGCTGTTTTCTGCCACCTTCTCGCCTGAGATCAAGCGGCTGGCAGCGAGCTATTTGCAAAATCCTATTCTTGTGGAAACAGCGCGACCCAACGAGACGGCAGCGAATGTGGAGCAGCTCTTTTTCAGCGTGCATGAAGACGACAAGCGTCGCGTCTTAAAGCAGCTCGTGCGCGAGCGTGGCATCACGCAAGCCTTCGTGTTTTGCAACAGCAAACTCGGCTGTGCGCGGCTTGCCCGCTCGCTCGAACGTGACGGCCTGCGCACGACAGCGCTGCATGGCGACAAGAGCCAAGATGAGCGTTTAAAAGCCCTCGAATCCTTCAAAAAAGGCGAGGTGGATTTGCTGGTGGCGACTGACGTGGCCGCACGCGGGCTCGATATCAAAGATGTGCCTGCGGTGTTTAACTACGACATCCCGTTCAACGCCGAAGATTACGTTCACCGCATTGGCCGCACAGGCCGCGCCGGCGCATCGGGCTTGGCGATGAGCTTTGTCGATAGCGACGACAAGCGCTTGATCGCCGACATTGAAAAGCTCATCAAGAAAAAAGTGGAATTCGCCCCGATTGAAATGGAATCGGAGAATCCTCGCCGTGGCGAAAGATTCAACTCTGGCCGCCGGGCTTACGGTGAAGATAGCGCTGATGGCAGCAGTGCTAGCGATGCACCGCGCCGCGATGAAAGGCCTGCTGAGAGATCAGTAGAAAGACGTGATGACCGAGGCTATGGAAACAACAGCAACAGTAGCAGCGACAGCCGCCGTTCGCAATACCCCAGCCGCCCTGCTCGCGCACCCGTTGATCCCTTCTTCAGCAAGCCCTACGAAGAGAAAACGCAAGCGACGCCCGCTTGGGACAGCGCACCTGCCGGCTCCATATCGTCCACAGGCTCACGCATTTCAGCCAATATCAAAAGCAAGAAACGGGTTGCAGCATTATTCAAAGCTGGCGAGCCTGCGGCAGTTGCTCCAGCCGAGCTGCCCCCTGCACAGCAAGAAAGCACAGCGCCTGCCG
>JAYSRZ010000545.1:0-2930 GCA_043720775.1 Variovorax sp.
CGCCCACCCAAAGACGATGCGATGGCATCAATGATCAGCACGGTGCTCGCTGACACGGAAGACGTTTGGGGCGATGTCTTCAAACAAGCCGGCGCACAATATCCTTCGCCAAAACTAGAGCTCTTTCGCGGCCAAACGCGCACCGCGTGTGGAGCAGGCCAAGCAGCGATGGGCCCGTTTTACTGCCCGGCAGACCGTAAGGTGTACATCGATTTGAGCTTCTATGAAACTATGAAAAACAAGCTCGGCGCGCCGGGTGATTTCGCGCAAGCGTATGTGATCGCGCATGAGGTTGGCCATCATGTGCAAAACGTGCTGGGCACGAGTGGCAAGGTGGATGCAATGCGCGGCAAAGTGAGTGAGCGAGAGCAAAATCAGCTCTCGGTGCGCCTCGAATTGCAAGCCGATTGCTATGCTGGCGTGTGGGCGCATCACACGCAAAAGAAATACGCTGCGCAAGGCAAGCAGTGGCTAGAGAAAGGCGACATCGAAGAAGCCATGAACGCCGCCCAGCAAATTGGCGACGATGCCTTGCAGCAAAAAAGCCAAGGCCGCATCGTGCCCGATAGCTTCACGCATGGCACGAGTCAGCAGCGTATGCGTTGGTTTAATCAAGGCATTCAAACGGGCAGCGTGAAGGGCTGCGATACGTTTAGCACTAAACAACTTTGACGGCAACTGCTACAGCGGCTTTAGACATAATTCTTAAGCGTTTTAGGCCGTTCGCCGGCATAGAAACTGCGTTAAGTGCTACTAAATTAATAGTAAGCACTGCTCCTGAAGCTACAGCCACTTTTGCATAAAAGTGGCTGTTCCTGCTTTTGGATCGAGCGCATAGGGCGCGAAGCCGAAGCGCGCATAGCTTTTCATCGCCACTGCATTTCCTGTGAGCACTTCAAGCGTGATCTTGCAGGCTTTGCGTATGCGACCTTCCGCCTCCACAGCTTGCATGAGTGCTTGTCCCACGCCTTGGCCGCGCCAATCGCTATGGACCACAATGTCGTGAATGTTGACCAGCGAGGCGGCTTTGAAGGTGCTGTAGCCTTCGAAGCAGTTGGCCAAACCGACTGCTTGCTCGCCGATGGAGGTTTGTGCCCAGGCGATGAAGCTGAAGGCGAATGAGCGTTGGCCAAGTTCGTCGCACAGGCGCTTGAGCGCATCAGGCGCAATCGGCGAGCCTCCACCCATCGGATCACGCGCATAGTGATCGAGCAGGGCGGTTAGCGCTGCTCGATCTTGCGCGAGCGTGTAATCCACGTGGCGTGTGACGAATTCCATGGTCATAGGCGTGGCGTCTTTAAGCGTAATCGCTCACTGGGATGCAGCTGCAAGCCAGATTGCGGTCGCCATAGACGTTATCCAAGCGGCCGACTGGCGCCCAATACTTGCTGTGATTCTTAGCGCTCAAAGTGGCGCTGGCCACAGACCTTGGGTAGGCATGCTTCCACTCATCGCCGCCCACAGCTTGCGCTGTGTGCGGGGCGTTTTTGAGCGGGTTATCGTCTTGCGGCCATC
The DNA here is from genome assembly GCA_043720775.1 of Variovorax sp. Classification (GTDB taxonomy): domain Bacteria; phylum Pseudomonadota; class Gammaproteobacteria; order Burkholderiales; family Burkholderiaceae_C; genus JANMDU01. The sequence goes on from JAYSRZ010000545.1 coordinate 1,516, forward strand.
GGCCTTGTTCGATCTCGGCAATCTCAGCGCGAATCGCGATCATGGCGTTGATGAAGCGATCTATCTCGGCCAGATCTTCGCTCTCGGTCGGCTCAATCATCAGCGTGCCGGCTACTGGGAAGCTGAGCGTCGGTGCATGAAAACCGTAGTCAATCAAACGCTTGGCCACGTCTTCGGCGCTCACGCCGCAGCTGTCTTTGATGGGGCGAATATCGATGATGCATTCGTGGGCGACGTAGCCTTGCTCGCTCGCGTAAAGCGTAGGGAAGTGGCCTTTGAGGCGGGCGCTGATGTAGTTGGCGCTGAGGATGGAAATCTCAGTGGCATCCTTCAAGCCATCCGCGCCCATCATGCGGCAATACATCCAGCTGATGGGGAGCACAGCGGCATTGCCTAAAGGGGCAGCGCTGACTGCGCCGACGCCTTTGGTGTGTATGCCGCCGGTGGCATGGCCGGGCAGGAAAGGCACGAGATCTTCCACCACGCAAACCGGCCCGACACCTGGGCCGCCGCCGCCATGCGGGATGCAGAAAGTTTTGTGTAAATTCAAGTGACTCACATCGCCGCCGAATTCGCCGGGTGCCGCGACGCCCACAAGCGCATTCATATTTGCGCCATCCACATACACGCGCCCGCCGTGATCATGCACCAAAGCGCAAAGCTCTTTCACACTGGTTTCAAACACGCCGTGCGTGGAGGGATACGTGATCATCGCAGCAGCAAGATTAGCGCTGTGTTGCTCGCACTTGGCCTTCATATCGACCATATCGACGTTACCTTGTGCATCGCATGCTACGACGACGACTGTTAAGCCGACCATCTGTGCGCTTGCTGGATTCGTGCCATGAGCGCTCGCGGGGATCAAGCAAATATTACGATGGCCTTGGCCGCGCGAATGCTGCCACGCGTTGATCACGAGTAAGCCTGCGTATTCACCTTGCGAGCCGGCATTGGGCTGCAAGCTGATGCCTGCGTAGCCTGTGGCTTGGCAGAGCCATTCGCGCAACTGTTCATCAAGCAATTTGTAGCCTTCGCGCTGATTGGCGGGGCTGAATGGATGAATGTTGGCAAACTCGGGCCAAGTAACGGGGATCATCTCGCTGGTCGCATTGAGCTTCATCGTGCATGAGCCGAGCGGGATCATCGTGCGATCCAGCGCGAGATCTTTATCCGATAGCTTGCGGATATAGCGCAGCATCGCCGTTTCGCTGTGATGCGAGTTAAAGACGGGATGCGTCATGAAGGGAGAAGTGCGGCGCAGCGAATGCGGAATCAAAGGTTCGATGCCTTTTTCGAATTGGGCGAAGTCAGGGATTTCTTTGCCATCGGCGAAGATCGTCCACAGCAACTCGACATCTGCGCGAGTCGTCGTCTCATCTAAGCTGATGATGGTGTGTTCATCCCATGCTTTTCGC
>JAYSRZ010000546.1:0-8282 GCA_043720775.1 Variovorax sp.
CTGCAATAGAAAAGTTGGTGACGGGGCCTGCTGTGTAATGAGCATAAGTCTCATACTGATTGCCAGTGCCGATGCCGGCTTGCACATCGGTGGAATTACTCTGCACATAACGAATCCCGCCGATGGTTGGTGTGCCGGAGACGAGCGTCGTCGTCGCACCTAATGTCACAGAGCTGGCGCCCGTGAATTCCACTGACTCCCTAACTCCGTTGGCTACGCTATTACCGTCGGTATCCTGCGAGCTCACGACCAGGCCGTAGACGGGCGTTGGCGTGAAGGTGCCTGTGACGACGAACGCAAAATCAAAGCGAACGTAACATTGCGAATTAAGGTTTTGAGTAGGAGTGCCAGCGCAGGTGATGGTGGGCTGAAAACGCGATGCAACTCCATTTGTAATGTTGTCATCAAGTATCAAAATAGGTGTGGTGACGCTTACGAATTGAGCTAGCGTCACCAAGACGTCAATACCTGGTAATGCGTTTGGATACCGATATCTCGCGCCCTCTGTACGATCCACGCCAACAATTAATGTTGGTGTACCAGAAAGATTTAAAAAAGTTTGTGCATGAGCCGTCGTGGGCAGGTAAACCGTCAATGCGATCAGCAAGAATGCCCCTATTTTCGCCATGCGACCAAGCAGGATGTGACGAATGCGATGAACAGCGCTTAGTAAAGCTTGCATAAGCTATCTCTTAATTGAAGTGGTTGGATGGCATGCAATGCATCTAACGATGTGTGATGCATCAAATTCTTCTAAATGATATATATTATAAATTGAATTGCTTAATTTGACGTTGCAAGTACAAATAGTCAATACAAACAAGTTGCATTTCATCAGTTTTGCGAAAAGAATGAAAATTCCGGCTACTAAAATCCGCCAGTGGGCATAGCCGCCAAGCTATTCGCTATGAAACGATGTAGGCTGCAGTACCTACAGACAGCAGTGTGCCATCTGAGCCGCAGAATTCCATGCGCGTGGTCGCTACGCGCGAGCCCAGGCGCAGCACTTCGGCTTTCAAGATAAACATCTCGCCAATTGCGGGTCGCAAGTAATCCACCCGCAGATCAATCGTGCCCAGCTTGGCAAAGCGCTTGAGCCGGTCCAGCACCTCTTCTTCATGGTGCTGCGCCCCAATCGCGCACATGCAAGCCAAGCCGCCCATGGCATCGAGCGCCGCGCTGATCACGCCGCCATGCACTCTGTTGTAGGCATAGTGGCCCACCAGTTCGGGCTTCATCGCGATGTGCGCTGTTGCATTCAGCGGTGCGAGAGCGTCAATCTTCAAACCCAGCGTTTGGTTGAAAACGATCTTCGTCTCAAAGATATCGCGCACCCCTTCGCAGAAAACGGCATCAAGCGTGATGGTGGAGAGATCGAGTTTTTTGGCTGACATGCAAGTATTGTCTGTGCAGGGCTTGAGCGCTGCTTACATCTTGGAAAAATTAGGCAAACGCCGCGCCATGAAAGAGGTAAACGCTTCTTTTGCCGCAGGCTCTTGCAGCATGCGGCTAAAACTTTTTCCCTCATCCGCCATGGCGTCTTTGATATGCGCTGCGTTGGCTTTTTTCAGCAAGCGCTTGGTTTCCATCAAACTTGTGATCGGCTTGGCCGCGAGCTTCTGCGCCCATTGCATGGCCACGCGTGTCGCCTCAGAAGGCGGCACGACGCGGTTGACCAAGCCGACTTCGAGCGCGGCCTCTGCAAGAAACGGCTCGCCCAGCATCAGCGCTTCAGCCGCTCGGTGATAGCCCATCATTTGCGGCACGAGCAAGCTGCTCGCTGCTTCGGGGCAGAGGCCGAGATTGACGAAAGGCATGGAGAATGCTGCGTTGTCGCCAGCGATCACGAGATCGCAATGCAAGAGCAGCGTGGTGCCGATGCCAACTGCGGGGCCACACACGGCGGCCACGATGGGCTTGGGAAACTGTGAGAGCGCATCAAGAAATTGGAAGACGGGGCTGTTGCCGCTGGTGGGCGGGCTGTTTAAAAACTCGCCCAAATCATTGCCCGCAGAGAAGATGGCCTCGTGGCCTTGGAAGACGACAACGCGAATTGCCGCATCGTCTTTCGCTGTTTTGAGTGCGTCAGCAAGCTGCTGATACATCGCCGCCGTGATGGAATTTTTCTTCTCGAAACGATTGAATGTCAACGTGAGAATGTTGCCTTCCGTGTGGCTAAGGATATCTTGAGACATGCATTTACTCCTGATTTAATAGCATTCTGCGCATATTCTATGCCGGCGAACTGCCGATTTATGTCTCAAAAAGCTCAGAAAGCCGTGCTTCCGCAAACTCTTGACGAGCAACGCGGCGTCGCGAGCGGCTGTCAGGCTAGGCGCAAGTTTGTTTGAAACACCGGAGCAGCCTGAAACGGCTGTGAGGATTTTCGAACAAGCTTGCAACGACGCATCACAGCCGCGCAGTAGCCGCCTAAACTCGTTCGAAGATGCCGGCGGCTCCTTGCCCCATCCCTACGCACATCGTCACCATGCCGTATTTGGCTTTTGTGCGTTGCAAGGCATGCACCACGGTGGCTGAGCGAATTGCGCCCGTAGCGCCGAGCGGATGGCCAATCGCAATCGCGCCGCCCATCGGGTTGACTTTGCTGGCATCGAGGCCGAGCGTGTTGATGATGGCCAAGCTCTGCGCTGCGAAGGCTTCGTTGAGCTCAAACCAATCGATATCGTCTTGTTTCAAACCGGCGTATTTCAGCGCGGCAGGAATCGCTTCAATCGGGCCGATACCCATAATATGCGGCGGCACACCACGGCTTGCGTAGCTCACGAATTTTGCAATCGGTGTGAGGTTGTAGCGCTTCAGGGCTGCCTCGCTCACGAGAATCAACGCACCCGCGCCATCCGAGGTTTGCGAGCTGTTGCCTGCTGTGACAGAGCCACGCGCTGAGAACGCAGGGCGCAGCTTGGCCAGACCTTCCATCGAAGTATCTGGGCGTGCGCCTTCATCGAGATTCACTGTGCGGGTCTGAGAGCTTGTCTCACCAGTTGCCATATCGAAGCCTCGATCCGTCACCTCAATGGGTGTCATCTCGGCGGTGAAGTCACCGGCCTTCATCGCCGCCACAGCTTTGGCATGGCTCTTCACAGCAAACTCATCTTGCATTTCGCGCGAGACTTTCCATTGCGTGGCGACTTTCTCCGCCGTCATGCCCATGCCGTAAGCGATGCCATAATGTTCGACGTTTTCCGTGTCTGTAAAAATCGTGGGTGAAAGAGAAGGCGCATTGCCGCTCATCGGCACCATGCTCATGCTCTCCACGCCCGCGCCGATCATCACATCCGCCTCGCCCACGCGAATCGCGTTGGCGGCCATCGCCACGGCAGACAAACCTGCTGCACAAAAGCGGTTCACCGTGATGCCGGCCACGCTCTTGGGCAAGCCGCCGAGCACAGCAGCCACGCGCGCCACATTCAAGCCTTGCTGCGATTCTGGAATCGCGCAGCCCGCCACGATGTCTTCAATCGCAGCCGGGTCAAGATTAGGCACTTGCGAGATCGCATTGCGCAGCACAGCGGCCAGCAGATCATCCGGGCGCATGTTTTTCAAAAAACCGCGATGCGATTTGCCAATCGGCGAGCGCGTGGCGGCAACGATATAGGCTTCTTGGATTTGCTTGCTCATGTTGAGTCCTTACGTCTTTTCAGACAGCTTCAGTTGTTTTCGAGGGTCGCTGGGCAGGAATCCATGCCCAGACAAATTCACATTCAATCGGTTGGTTGCCCGATTCATCCGTCACTGTGACGGGCACAGTCACTTCGCCTTTGGTGGTGCTTTGAATCAATTCGCGCTGTGCATCAGTGAGTGTTGCAATCGCACGCATCGCGCCTTGGCCGCGCTTTTTGAATTGCACACGCATTTCTTTCACAACAGGCAGGCAATCGTCACGCACATTCAGGCCCATCACCATGCCAGTCGCAGTCTCAGCAGCGAGCGTGGAGGCCACGGCGTGGACTCCACCAATATGGTTTTGCACAATGCGCTCATTGGCCACGAAGATTTGCACTTTGCTCGGCGACATTTCTTCGTAGCGCAACTTCGCTCTGCCAGTAAACGGCACGGCTCTACCTAGCGCGAGCGAGCGAACGAAGGTGCGCATGAAAGCGGGCGCTTCGTTGACTCTGGCGAGTTGGCGTTGGAGGCGATTGGGTGGGTTGGTTTGCATAGATTTTCTAGGTAACGCGAAAAGCATGAAAGTGGCACGAAAAACGCAAAAAAATACAAAAATTGAAATCTTTTTATGGTTTTCTTTCGCGATCTTTTAGCGCTTTTCGCGTTACCTAGTGTTCGTTTAATTCCGCACAGGCTTGCCTGAAGAGAGCATCCCCATGATGCGCTCTTGCGTTTTCGGATGGGTGAGCAAGCCGCAGAAGGCATCGCGCTCGAGCTTCATCAAATACTCTTCGCTCACCAGCGTGCCCGCATCGACATCACCGCCGCAGACCACATTGGCGATCAGTGTGGCGATATGGAAATCATGACCGCTGGCAAACCCGCCATCGCGCATGTTGATCAATTGCCCCATGATCGTGGCTTTGCCTGAGCGGCCTGCCACGGGGAAGAGGCGCTTACTCGGCGCGCGGTAGCCGGTGGCAAACATCCCTTTGGCCTCAGCAATCGCTACATAAAGCAACTCATCCTTATTGGCCACAATCGTGTCGCTCCAGAGCAGGAAGCCGAGCTTGCGCGATTCAATCGCGCTCGTGCCAACCTTGGCCATAGCAGCGCAGGTGAAGCCTTCGGTGAGGAAGGGCAGCAAATCTTTGCCAGTGGAAAACGCTGCATTCTCAGCGGCGCGGCGAGCAATGTAGGCCAAGCCGCCCGCGCCTGGCACGAGGCCCACGCCGACTTCCACCAAGCCAATGTAGCTTTCCATTGCGGCGACGCGCTTCGATGAGTACACCGCCATCTCGCAGCCGCCACCGAGCGCCAATCCACGAATCGCGGAGACGACAGGGACGCGTGAGTAGCGAATTTTCAGCATCGTCTTTTGCAGCTCATGCTCCGCTTCATTCACCGCGCTTACGCCCGACATCATGAACGCTGGCAGCATGCCTTGCAGATCCGCGCCCGCGCTGAAAGGCTCATCGCCGCTCCAGATCACCACGCCTTGGTAATCCTTCTCGGCCATGTCCACCGACATGGAGAGGCCTTCAGCCACGCCCATGCTGATGGCGTGCATCTTTGTCTTCAAGCTCGCAATGATGATTTCGTCGTCCAAAGTCCACAAGCGAATGTCTGCGTCTTCATGCAGCGTTTTGCCAGCCGTTGTGAAATCTGCATTTCCAATCCCTTGAGCGTGACCCGACACGGTCTCAGGGAAATGCTGACGCGCATACACAGGCAGCGATCTCTTCGCTTCAAACTTTTTCGTCGCAGGATTCCACGAACCTTCCGCTTGATGCACGCCGCCCTTGTCGGCCACTGCTCCTTTGAACACCCACTCTGGCAGCGGTGCTTTGCACAGCGCTTTGCCAGCATCAATATCTTCTTGCACCATCTGTGCCACTTTGAGCCAGCCGGCTTCTTGCCAGAGCTCAAATGGCCCTTGGCTCATGCCAAAGCCCCAGCGCATGGCCAAATCTAAATCGCGCGCTGTCTCGGCCACTTCCGCTAAATGGATCGCCGCGTAGTGGAAGCTGTCGCGCAAGATCGCCCAGAGGAACCGCCCTTGCACGCCCTCTGCATTACGAAGCAGCTTCAAGCGTTCGCTCGCTGGCTTTTTAAGCATGCGTCCGTACACTTCATCGGCCCTCAACCCGCCGGTCACGTAATCGCCCTTGCCTTCAGCCTCTGCTGCGTCAAACCGCAGAATATCTCGGCCTACCTTTTTGAAGAAACCTGCTTTGGCTTTTTGCCCCAAAGCGCCTGCGTCCATGAGTTGCTTCAATACAGCTGGCGTGCCGAAATTGCCGTAAAACGGATCGGTCTTTTCGCTCAGATTGTCTTGCAGCGTTTTGATGACGTGAAACATGACATCGAGGCCGACCACATCCGCTGTGCGGAAAGTGCCCGAGCTGGCGCGGCCTAGCTTCTTGCCGGTGAGATCGTCCACCACGTCATAAGTGAGGCCAAAATTTTCCACCTGCTTCATCACGCCGAGCATGCCGGCGATGCCGATGCGGTTGGCAATAAAGTTCGGTGTGTCTTTCGCACGCACCACGCCTTTGCCTAAAACGCTCGTCACAAAGGCTTCGAGTTGGTCGAGCACTTGCGGCTGCGTGGTCGGCGTGTTGATCAGCTCCACCAAATACATGTAGCGCGGTGGGTTGAAGAAATGAATGCCGCAAAAACGCGGCTTGATCGCCTCAGGCAAGCCTTCGGAAAGCTTAGTGATCGAAAGACCCGATGTGTTGGATGCCACGATTGCACCCTCAGAGACGAAGGGCGCAATCTTTTTGTACAGATCCAGTTTCCAATCCATGCGCTCGGCAATAGCCTCAATGATGAGATCACAGCCGCGCAGGATTTCTAAATGCTCTTCGTAATTGGCTTGTTCGATCAGCGCGGCATCTTCTGGCACGCCAAGCGGCGCGGGCTTAAGTTTCTTCAAACCTTCCACTGCTTTGCTAACGATGCCATTCTTTGGGCCTTCTTTTGCAGCAAGATCAAACAAGACAACTGGCACCTTTAAGTTGACCAGATGCGCAGCAATTTGCGCACCCATGACACCCGCGCCGAGCACGGCGACTTTGGAAACATTGAAACGGGACATTCGTGACTTCTCTTTTCTTCTCTCGCGTAACAGGTGGCGTGGCTTACTGCACTCGCACCCAAGTTTGATTGCGCCCAAACGGGCCGATGCTGCCGCGCACGGTGAGCTGCTTGCCGCCGTCTGCCGGTGTGAGCTTCAGGGCGTATTCCTTGCCGTTTTCAGGGTCAAGAATTTTGCCGCCGCTCCACACATCAGCGCCGTCTTCCTTCTTCGCACCACGAATGATTTCTAAACCCACAATCGGCTGACCTTTGCGTGCGTCTTTGCATTCATCGCACACTGCATCAGGTTTGGCATCCTTGCGTAGCACCTTGCTCACCTTGCCAGTCAACACACCGCCAGCTTCGGCAATGGTGATCTCAGACTTGATCTCTTTGGTCTTATCGTCAATGGAATGCCATTTGCCCACGGGCGTGTTTTGCGCGAGAGCTGCGCTGGCTACTGCAATAAAAGCAAATCCTGCAAAAAAACGATTCAACATACACCACTCCTAAAAAAGTTAAAGAATACACACTTTAAGCAAACGCAGCTTCCGTGTCGAGCAGCGAGGCTGAACCTGCACGCACCGTTTTAAGCAGTGTCGCCGTCTCAGGAAAGAGGCGCGCAAAGTAAAAACGAGCGGTTTGCAGCTTGGCAGTGTAGAAAGGATCTTTGTTGCCCGCTGCGATTTCTTTAAGCGCAACTTGCGCCATACGCGCCCAGAAGTAACCAAATACAAGATGACCGCAGATGCGCAAATAATCCACCGCCGCAGCGCCCACTTCATCGGCATTCTGGAAGCCTTTGAAGCCCAGCTCTTGCGTAAGCTTAGTGATTTGCTCGCCAAGGATGGCAATCGGCGTGATGAACTCGCCCATCTTCTCATTCACGCCTTCTTCGGCCACGAGCTTGCCCACGAGTTTGCCGAATTTCGTCAAAGTTGCACCGTTATTACCCAGCACTTTGCGGCCGAGCAAGTCCAGCGATTGAATCGTGTTTGTGCCTTCATAGATCATGTTGATGCGGTTGTCGCGCACATACTGCTCCATGCCCCACTCTTTGATGAAGCCGTGGCCGCCGAAGACTTGCATGCAAGCGTTCGTTGCGATGTGACCGTTATCTGTGATGAATGCTTTGACGATTGGCGTGAGCAGCGAGAGCATTTCATCGCTTTCTTTACGCACTTTTTCATCCGGGTGGTTATGCTCTTTATCGAGCAACATGGCGCAGTAAATCGCAAGTGCCCGGCCGCCTTCTGCATAGGCTTTGGCTGTGAGCAGCATCTTGCGCACATCAGGATGTACGATGATCGGATCAGCAGGTTTGTCTTTCGCTTTCGGGCCAGACAAGCTGCGCATTTGGATGCGGTCTTTGGCATAAGCCAGCGCGTTTTGATACGCCACTTCGGTCAGGCCGAGGGACTGATTGCCCACACCAAGGCGCGCAGCATTCATCATCACAAACATGCCATTCATGCCTTTATTCGGCAAGCCTACCATCGTGCCAATCGCGCCATCGAGCACCATTTGGCAAGTTGAGTTGCCGTGAATGCCCATCTTGTGCTCTAGGCCAC
>JAYSRZ010000547.1:0-8281 GCA_043720775.1 Variovorax sp.
CAAAGTGCTCGGCGAAAAAATGCGTCGCTACGACAAAGGCGGTGAGCAGTTCTACGACACCATCAGCGCCTTGCACAAATCCGTGCGCGGCTCCGATCCTGATGCGGCGCTGTATTGGCTGATGCGTATGCTGGACGGCGGCGCGGATCCGCTCTATATGGCCAGACGCCTGATTCGCATGGCCAGCGAAGACATAGGCTTGGCCGATCCACGCGCGCTTCGCATGGCACTCGATGCCGCAGAAGTTTACGAACGGCTTGGCTCCCCGGAGGGCGAACTCACGCTGGCGCAATGCGTGATCTATCTGGCCATGGCGCCCAAATCAAATGCTGCCTACATGGCCTTCAACGAAGCCAAAGCCTTGATTAAGAAAGACAGCACACGCCCTGTACCGCTGCACTTGCGCAATGCGCCGACGAAGCTCATGAAAGATATCGGCTTTGGCAAAGCCTATCGTTATGCACACAATGAAGAAGATGCATTTGCCGCAGGTGAGAGTTATTTGCCCGATGGCATGCCCGAGCCGAATTTTTATCGACCCACCGAGCGCGGGCTCGAAATCAAAATCTCGGAGAAGTTGCGGGTGCTCAAAGCCCGCAATGCACAAGCCGGGAAAAAATCATCCTGAAGCCTGCGTGATGCAAGCCGCCAATCATTAGCCAAGCTGATTGAATATCTATCCTGCTGATAACGCTTTTGCCCACCGGGAAAACCCGCTCTATTCAGCGCCGGGATGCCGTAGGAGCCGAAATGCGCTTAGCTACAATCGTCTCATCAACCCGCTGACCGTGAACCTCATCACTTGGCGGGTTTTTTGCTAGTCAATTGATGGATGGCGGCTTGCATCGAGGCCCATTGATGCAAGAGCGCCATCAATACGGAGATTTTTTTCATGGATATTTTTCTGCAGCAGATCATCAACGGTCTGGTTTTGGGCAGCATGTATGCGCTGATCGCGCTCGGCTACACGATGGTGTACGGCATCATTCAATTGATCAATTTTGCCCACGGCGAGGTGCTCATGATTGGTGCGCTCACCAGCTGGGCCGTCATTGGCATGATGCAAACCGGCATGCCCGGCATGGCAGGCTGGCTGATGCTGCTGATATCACTGCTGATTGCCTGCGTGGTCTGCGCGGTGCTCAATTACACGATTGAAAAAGTAGCTTATCGCTCCCTGCGAAGCAGCCCTCGTCTTGCTCCTTTGATCACTGCGATTGGCATGAGCATCTTGCTGCAAACGATTGCGATGATTATTTTCAAGCCCAATTTCAAGTCGTATCCCAATTTGATTGCAGCTGATCCGATCAACATTGGCGGCGCTGTGATTACGCCAGCGCAAATTTTGATTCTCGCTGTGACCGCCATCTGCTTGGCAATTCTGAGCTATGTCGTGGGCAAGACCAATTTGGGCCGCGCGATGCGAGCGACCGCGGAGAATCCACGTGTGGCGGCTCTCATGGGCGTCAAACCCGATACCGTGATCTCCGCCACCTTCATCATCGGCGCGATCCTCGCTGCGGTAGCGGGTGTGATGTGGGCGACGAATTACGGCACAGTGCAACACGCGATGGGCTTCTTGCCCGGCCTCAAAGCGTTTACGGCCGCTGTGCTCGGCGGTATTGGTAATTTAGCCGGAGCCGTGGTGGGCGGCCTGTTCCTCGGGCTGGTTGAATCGATTGGTGCGGGCTATCTCGGCGCTGTCACAGGCGGCGTGCTCGGCAGCCACTATGTTGATATCTTGGCCTTCACCGTGCTGATCATTGTGCTAACGCTCAGGCCCACGGGCTTGCTGGGCGAGCGTGTGGCCGATCGCGCTTGAGAACTGCGGGAGAAAAATATGTTGAAACTTGACTTTAAAAACAAAACGCAGCTCATCGTATTGGCGCTGTTTTTGCTGATGCTGCCTTTGGTGCTGCAAGGCGTGGGCAACTTTTGGGTGCGCGTGGCCGATATGGCTTTGCTTTATGTGCTGCTCGCGCTTGGCCTGAATATCGTGGTGGGCTTTGCTGGTTTGCTTGATTTAGGATTTGTCGCGTTCTTTGCGATTGGCGCCTATATGTACGGCCTGATGGCCTCGCCGCATTTGATCGAGACCTTTCCCGCGATTGCAAAAATGTTTCCTGCTGGGTTGCACACGCCGATTTGGATCATCGTGCCGGCGGCGGCTTTGCTAGCCGGCATCTTCGGCATTTTGCTGGGCGCGCCGACACTCAAGCTTCGCGGCGATTATTTGGCCATCGTCACTTTAGGCTTCGGCGAGATCATCCGCGTCTTCATGAACAATTTAGATCACCCGCTCAATATCACCAACGGCCCAAAAGGTTTGATTCAAATCGACCCGATGAATATCTTTGGCTACAGCTTTGGCAAGGGTATTGAGATATTCGGCTACAAGATGGGTAGCTTGGTGATGTATTACTACCTCTTTATGGTGCTGGTAGTGATCAGCGTTATTTTGTGCCATCGCTTAGAGCTCTCGCGCATTGGCCGCGCTTGGATGGCGATTCGCGAAGACGAAATTGCAGCCAAAGCGATGGGCATCAACACGCGCAACATGAAGCTACTGGCCTTCGGCATGGGCGCAACCTTTGGCGGCGTGAGCGGCTCGATGTTTGCCGCTTTTCAGGGTTTCATCTCGCCAGAATCTTTCTCTCTCATGGAGTCCGTGATGATTGTGGCAATGATCACGCTCGGCGGCTTGGGGCATTTGCCAGGCGTGATCATTGGCGCATTGCTGCTGTCGATCTTGCCTGAGGTGCTGCGTTGGGTATCAGGTGTGCTCGATCTGCAATCAGTGACTGGCGGGCGAATTGATGCGTCTATCTTGCGCCAGCTCCTGATCGCATTGGCCATGATCATCATCATGCTCATGCGCCCGCGCGGCCTTTGGCCCTCGCCTGATCATGGCAAGTCATTAGAAAACGCAGCCAAGGCAGCTGCTGACAAGCAAGGGAGTGCAGCATGAGCGACATCGTTCTCAAAGTATCAGGCGTCTCAAAGCGCTTTGGTGGCTTGCAGGCTCTCTCGGATGTGGGCATTGAAATCCAGCGCGGCCAAGTCTATGGCTTGATTGGGCCCAACGGCGCGGGCAAGACGACGTTCTTCAACGTACTCACAGGCCTTTACACGCCGGATAGCGGCAACTTCGAACTCGCTGGCAAGCCGTACACGCCAAGCGCTGTGCATGAGGTGGCCAAGGCCGGCATTGCTCGCACGTTTCAAAACATTCGCTTGTTCGCTGAGATGACGGCGTTGGAAAACGTGATGGTGGGCCGCCATGTGCGCACCAGTTCTGGCGTGATCGGCGCGATGCTGCGCACAGCTTCATTCAAAGCAGAAGAATTGGCGATTGCTAACCGTGCACAAGAATTACTCGAATACGTGGGGATCGGAAAATTTGCCGATTACAAAGCCCGCACGCTCTCCTATGGCGATCAACGCCGCTTGGAAATAGCTCGCGCTTTGGCTACTGATCCGCAACTCATCGCACTCGATGAGCCTGCCGCTGGCATGAACGCAACGGAGAAAATCACGCTGCGCACCTTGATCGACAAAATCCGCAAAGACAATCGCACGATTTTGCTGATCGAGCACGATGTCAAGCTGGTCATGGGTTTGTGTGATGGCGTCACGGTACTTGACTACGGCAAACAAATCGCTGAAGGCGTGCCTGCTGATGTGCAGAAGAATGCAAAAGTGATCGAGGCTTACCTCGGTACTGATCACTAAATGCATAAGGATTGATCTATGACTGCAAACAACAAACCCATCCTGCTCAAAATCTCTGGTCTCAAAGTCGCCTATGGCGGCATCCAAGCCGTCAAAGGCGTAGACCTCGAAGTGCGCGAAGGCGAACTCGTCACGCTGATTGGCTCTAACGGCGCTGGCAAAACCACCACCATGAAAGCCATCACCGGCGGCTTGAAGCCCAATGCGGGTACGGTGGAATACATGGGCAAAAGCATCGCTGGCGTAGGCGCTTGGGATCTCGTGAAAACCGGGCTGGCGATGGTGCCTGAAGGCCGAGGCGTTTTTGCTCGCATGACGATCACCGAGAATTTGCAAATGGGCGCTTACACGCGCACCGATAAAGTTGAAATCGCTGCCGGTATCGAGCGCGCTTTTGCCACGTTTCCTCGCCTCAAAGAGCGCAAAGATCAATTGGCTGGGACGATGAGCGGTGGCGAGCAGCAAATGCTGGCGATGGCGCGCGCCCTCATGAGCAGCCCGAAGCTTTTGCTGCTTGATGAGCCTTCGATGGGTCTATCGCCCATCATGGTGGCGAAGATTTTTGAGGTCGTGAAAGAAGTCTCCAGCCAAGGTGTGACGGTCTTGTTGGTGGAGCAAAACGCCAAGCTTGCATTGCAAGCGGCTGATCGCGGCTATGTGATGGAATCTGGAGAAATCACGATCAGCGGCGATGCCAAGCAAATGCTGAGTGATCCTAGGGTGCGAGCGGCCTATTTAGGCGAGTAAATGAGCATGCCAAATAAGCACGCCTCATGGTGCATCCTTGCAACAGGTTTTGGTACTAAATCATTACTCGCCAGATTCGTTTGCAGAAAAATGAAGCACTAGGCCGCGCTTGTTATTCATTCTGAATTAAGCTCCACACAACAAACGGCAAAAGCGTTGCCGTGATGATGTCAAGCAAGAATGTATAAAACGACGGGTCATCGGCGCCATTTTCAAAATGCTTGGGTGAAAGCACGGCTTCTTGCCGGACTCTTTTTGCTGAGTTTGCAATTGCCGACTTTTGCACAAACCGCAACCACTCCCAATCTAGCGCCAACTGAAGCAGCCGTTTCAACACCCACCGCACCCACGGCGGCTGCGCCGAACATCACCGTTGCGATTGCTCCTCGTGCGAGCTATACATTAGCAACTCTGTTTGACGGCGACAGACAGCTCGCTTTGGATGAACCGTTAGGCATTTTGACATTCCCAAGAAACAAACCGACAACGCCGCAGGAGTTGCTTGCCGAACCCTATGCGTCGCAATTTAAGCCTCGACAAAGTGGCGCTGTGCTACCCACCTCGGAGTTGCAAGATGTATGGCTGCGTTTGCAATTGCCCCAGCAAAGCAGGCCGCAAAGTTGGATGCTACGCATTCCTCGCCTCAACTTAGAAAAAGCCACGTTGTTTCAGGCCGCATCCGCTCAACAGCCATCAAGCAATGCTGTCACTTGGCAACAGCAAGCAGCAGGCACGGATATTCCCAGCACCCAATGGCCGGTTCGAGCCCGCGATCCGATTTTTGAAGTCTCTACCCGCAGCGATCAAACCCAAGTGCTCTTCATTCGGCTGCAAAATCGCAAGCCAATCACCGAAGAAATCCAATTGATCCACAGTGCTGATTTCGGCAATGGTGCCAACCAGGCTGGCACGCTTAACGGTTTAATCATCGGTATCTTTTCGATGCTGACCTTGATTTGCCTGCTGAGCTGGCGCATCAACCGCAACAGCCATTTTGGATGGCTCGCCTTGACGAGCGTTTTGCTACTTTTTGCGCAACTGACGTTGTCAGGCTATATGTTTATGCGTGTTTGGCCGGATTCAGTGCTGTTGGCCAAAACAAGCGGCTGGATTTTGCCACTGCTTGGATTGGCAGCACTGGCAAGATTTGCGATTTCAGCAAGCTATGCACGTGATCTGTCAAGGCCAGTTTATTGGGTCTTATGGACACTGATTGCGTTGTGCGGCGTCATCAGCATTGGCATATTTGCCATGCCACAAGAGTTTCCGCGTGAACCGCTCAACGCTGTTTATGCATCAGGCATGCTGGCCGTGATTGGCTCACTGTCTTGGATCGCCTGGCGCTCGCAAAGTTGGCTTTGGTTGATTGTTGCGAGTCTCCTGCCGATTACGTTATCCAGCTTGGCGCGCTTGGCCTACAACTTGGGTTGGGTCGCGCAAATGGAGATAGCGCTTTTGGGAGGCGTCATCAGTGCTGCCATTGGGTTCGTGGGTATTTATGCAGCTTTGGTAAACAATCAGCGCCAACGCGTGGTATCTATCCAGCGCGAGGATGTGTCGGACAGCACGGATGTGCCCACGGGCTTGTTCAATGAGCGGATCGCACGTGCGCGGCTACCGCAAATCATTTTGCGCAGCAAACGTGCGAACAATGCCTGCGGTGCAATTCTTGTGCGCTGGGTCGGTTCAGACGAAGTGATGGCGAGCGCTAGCACTGTAGAGCGAGGCAGGATTTTCGCGCATTTGGGTAACCGGCTTGCTCGGCTTGCGCGCGACATTGATACCGTCGCACGCTTTGGCGATGATCAGTTTCTATTTCTAGTGGAAGCACCCGTGTCGCGCGAGCAGCTCAATGCGCTGGCTAGCCAGATCTTGTCCACCTGCCTGCGCCCCTCGCCTGCCCTGCCTGAGGGCAAAGGCTTTGAGATGCATTTGGCCGTCTGGCTTTCAAGCGAGGCGCCTGCGAATGCGGCCTCTGCCTTGGAGCTCTTAAAAACCCGAATCAACCAAATGCGCGAAGGCACTCAGCGGCGCGTGCAATTCGTCAACACGCCCCTGAGCACCGCTCCGTCGCAAGAGCAGATCGATCCTGAATATGGCAAGAAATTGATTGCCAAAATCAACGATCTTGAAGCAACGCATGGCTTACCGACCATCAGCATGAAGCCCAAATAATTTGTTGGAAAACTCGATTGAGAGCGCCGTAGGTTCTGCGTGAAGCGCTATTGAATTCAGAGCGATCCGCCGTTGTTTAGTCTAAACGCCAGCCAACACCTTCACATGTGCATAAACGCTACGAGCCAGCGCCCCAAGGTTGTAGCCGCCCTCTAAGCAGCTCACGATGCGGCCTTTCGCATGCGCATTGGCGATAGCGCAAATTTGGCTTGTCAGCCAAGCGTAGTCGGCCTCAACCAAGCCAAGCTGCCCCAGCTCATCATCACGATGCGCATCAAAGCCAGCACTGATAAAAATCATCTCGGGGGCAAAAGCATCGAGGCGTGGCAGCAATGTTTGTTCAAACAGTTCGCGCACTGCTTGCCCTTTGGCGTAGGCTGGCACGGGCAGATTGAGCATGTTGGCCGCTGATGAATTCTCACCACTGTGCGGATAAAACGGATGTTGAAAAATGCCCACCATCAGGCAGCGCGGATCATTAGCCAAAATATCTTCCGTGCCATTGCCGTGATGCACATCAAAATCAACGATGGCCACTCTTTTTAAGCCGCGCCGATCCAGCGCGTGCTTAGCAGCCACGGCGATGTTGTTAAAAATACAAAAACCCATGGCTTTCGCATGCATTGCATGATGGCCGGGCGGACGAATGGCACAGAAGGCATTTGCCAGCCGCCCGTCAATCACGGCATCGGTGGCAGCCACTGCCGCGCCAGCGGCCCTGAGCGCAGCATCCCAGCTGTAGGCATTCATGGCGGTGTCGGGATCGATATAAAAGTGGCTGGGCCCGCCAGCCATTTCCTCGGCTTCAATGCGATCTCGCAAGCCTTGCACGCTGGCCACATGCATGCGGCTATGCGCAAGCTCTAGATCGCTCACACTGGCTAGCGGCACATCGGGTTGCGCGAGCACATCCAGCAGCCCTGCGCTCAGCAAATGATCGGCAATCGCATCCAGCCGTTCGGGGCATTCGGGGTGGCCGCTGCCCATCTCGTGCAGCCGACAATCGGAGTGAGAAAAATAGCCTGTGCTCATACTTGCCGCTGTAATTTAAGGTATCGTTTCGACATGAATTCCAACAACATTAACGACTTACTTGCTCGGTTGCTTGCGCAGCTTAACACGGTGATTGTGGGCAAAAAATCGCAGGTGCAAGATTGCGTGGCTTGCTTGCTGGCAGGCGGGCATTTGCTGATTGAAGATGTGCCCGGCGTGGGTAAGACGACTCTCGCTCATGCGCTCTCGCGCAGCTTTGGCCTCAAATTCTCGCGCGTGCAATTCACGGCTGATTTGATGCCGAGTGATTTGACGGGCGTGTCGATCTATGAGCGCGGCAAAGAGAGCTTTGTGTTTCATGCGGGTCCGGTGTTTGCGCAGGTGCTGCTGGCCGATGAGATCAATCGCGCCAGCCCGAAAACGCAATCATCGCTGCTTGAGGCGATGGAAGAAAAGCAAGTGACTGTGGAGGGCGAGACGCGCCCTCTGCCATCGCCATTTTTCGTGATCGCCACGCAAAATCCGCATGATCAGCTCGGCACGTATGCTTTGCCGGAGAGTCAGCTGGATCGCTTCTTGATGCGTATCAGCTTGGGCTACCCGGATCGCGCCTCTGAGCGGCAGCTGCTTGCTG
>JAYSRZ010000548.1:0-2921 GCA_043720775.1 Variovorax sp.
CTGCTGGCCGCACCCGACACCATTGGCGTGGGCTACAACTCGATTCGCTTCGACGACGAAGTGACCCGCTACATGTTCTGGCGCAACCTGATTGACCCGTATGCCCGCGAATGGCAAAACGGATGTGGCCGCTGGGACATTCAAGACGTGGTGCGCATGGCTTACGCGCTGCGGCCCGAGGGCATTGTTTGGCCGCGCAAGCCAGATGACCGCAAGCCGAACGATGCAACTGCTACACGCCCCAGCTTCAAGCTCGAAGACCTCGCACGCGCCAACGGCTTGCTGCACGAAGCCGCGCACGATGCGCTGTCTGACGTGCGCGCCACGATTGCACTGGCCCGACTGATTCGCACCGCGCAACCAAAGCTGTTTGAGTTTTGCCTGAGTCTGCATAAAAAAGACCGCGTGGCAGCAGAGCTGTGCTTTCCGACCAGCCCGCAAACTGCGCAGCCCTTTCTGCATGTCTCAGGCATGTTCCCGCCCGAGCGCGGCTGCCTGGCTGTCATGTGGCCGCTGGCTACGCACCCGAGCAACAAAAACGAGCTGCTGGCCTGGGACTTGGCGCACGACCCGAGCGAGCTGCCGCTGCTAGACATTGCCACGCTGCGCCAGCGCCTGTTTACCAAACAGTCGGATTTGCCAGAGGGCGTGCAGCGCTTGCCTATTAAATCCGTGCACCTGAACAAGTCGCCGATGGTGGTGAAAAAGCTTAAAACACTGACGGACGCGATGGCCAGCAAGTGGAGCATTGACATCGAAGCAGCCCTTAGCAACGCCGAAAAAGCGCGCGCGCTGCCCGACATGAGCGCCATTTGGCCCGAGCTTTTCAATCGCCCAAAAGCCGCAACGCCAGACGTGGATGAAGACTTGTACGGCGGCTTCATCGGCAACGCAGACCGCCGCCGCTTGAGTCAGTTGCGAGAGCTGTCGCCTGCAGAGCTTGCAGTCAGCCGAGTCGGGTTTGACGACGACCGGTTGGCAGAGCTGGTTTTCAGGTACCGGGCGCGTAATTTTGCGGAAACGCTGAACGAAGCGGATCTAGAGAGATGGAACGCACACCGCGCCGCGCGATTGCTTGAGGGCGAAGGCGGCGCGCGCAATGTCGATGCGCTGCTTACGCAGATTGACGAGCTGCAAGAAACGGCTGATGAACGGGGAGAAGCGATTTTGGGGGCGCTGTATGACTATGCGGAGTTGATTGCGCCTGAGGCTGGTTAATTTTTGATAAAAACTCCCAATAGCTCAATGAATACGGGCGCGAGCAGCTATCAAAATTTAGCAATCCGTCTAACTGGATTTACCTTCAAGCTTGTCGCGGATTGCGGGTAACACCTTGGCCAACCTTGTTCGTACCCGTTGCGGCGCACAGTTTTTGTATCTGCAAAAATACAAATGCGCATTACTTTTGACCCACTAAAGCGCAACAAAGCTTTGGCAGAAAGGGGTCTGGACTTCATGGATGCCGCGATTGTTTTCGAAGGCACCATACTAGAGGCCGAAGACATCCGCAGAGCGTGCGGCGAGAAGCAAATCATCTGTTTTGGCCATTTGGCTGGGCGCTTGATTGTTGTTGGGTACACACCGCGTGGTGCGGATCGCCACGGCTATCGCGTGTTTAACGGTTGGCGAGATAATCGGAAGTGCGACAATCGTGGCGTTGATGAGCGTTGGCATGCTGGTTGCTGTGTAGGCGCTGTACCTGGTACTTGAGTGTGAGTGCCAAATAGAAGTGAATACGTAAAATAGAAATTGATGATATGGATGAGAAAAAACCTAGTTTCAGCTTGCTGCGCATAGTTAAATTTCTAGGCGCAATTATTGGCATTACGTTGATTGGGTTTGCCTCACTCAGCGCGTACGATGCCTATCGTGTCAAATCCATAGCCAGTCTTAAAGCCGACGCAGACATGGTCGAATATAGGTCGAGAACGGCCACGCTAGCTGATAAACAGAAACAAGCTAACGCACATTTACTGGGTCCGAAAGACGATTTTTATCGCATCATGCAAGGCGGTATTCAACCTAACGACTCGACAAGATCAGACACGATGACGTTTTCGCAAGGCGGCGCCCTTCACAAAGCTTTCCAGCTGTACGTGAAGAAGGACGATGTGTTGGCTCGCACCCCAAGCGAGATCAAAAAAGGCAGCTGGCGCTTTGACTTTGGAATTGGCTTCGACGGAAGGCCGTACTGGGGAGAAACTATTGAGTGGTGCATTCGCCTGAAAATGCCTGCTGGTGATGAAAAAATATATGCATACACTCTGAGCGAATTGTCAAAGCTATATAACAGCGAATCTATAGGTCTGAACAAACTACCAAAAGATATTGACCTAGCACCTGAGACTGCGCTGAACTATGTGAACCTAGATGGAAAAAAAGAACTCCTTGTTCCAATCCAAACGGTATGGCTAGGCGCGTCAGCCGAAGAAATCACAGTCCGCGAGATAACTATCAAACCCAATTCCTTTGTCTGCCAGTCTTTGGCAAAAAAGTAGTGTTAATTTATTTTTTCCCTAGGGTCGAGCTTTAAATCTTGTCATCAAATGCTCGCGCAACAGTTTCATGCGCTTAGGCACTTGCGCGCGAAACGGCGCAAGCCACTGAGTATTCGCATCGCTTAGATTGGTAAAAATCGCACCAATTTTCCAAGGACAATCAAAGGCGCGACATCCGACAAACTGCGTTGAGTAGTGTGCGCCCATACCCAGCATTAGGAAAGCAACTGAATGCGAAAAAGCCCGGGTCGCCCCACTCCTTGAGTTCTAGCCTGCCGCGCATTGATGCTCATGTTGTGCATTTGGCTGAATACGACGAATTGCCCGAGCTGGACGAAGCCATGCTGGCACGCGCCACGGTAAACCGGGGCGGGCGTCCCCTTTCAACCAATCTGCGCAGGCTTCTGTCGATTCGTCTGCCTG
>JAYSRZ010000549.1:0-2899 GCA_043720775.1 Variovorax sp.
GGTCATAAGGTGAACCTTGCTTCAAATGCAAACACTGCACGCAGTGTTTGCATTTGAAGATGAAAAGCCTTGCGGCCTTCCATCATTCAAACTAGCGATATAAGAACCGCTATCGCTGGCTTCACGACGCGAGAGTTTTTTCTCAGCTCCGTATTTGTCAGCCGAAGCCTTCACGAGCGGACGAATGATTTGGTTATCAGCCTGTAGCCAATCCGACGACCAATTGAATTTCGCGCCATCCCATGTGTGAACGCGAGCCCATGCTGAGCCCATGTGATCAGCGCAGCTCGTTGATACCGGGCGCATCACGCCTTTGAAGCCGAGCGCATCCAACTTGGCTTGCGTCAAATTCAGGTTCTCATAGCCCCAGCGTGCTTGCTCGCCAGTCACCGGCTTGCCTTTGCCAAAGCGCTCTTGTGCCGTGCGCGCGCCTTCGACCGACAGCATCGCGCCCACCACGCCGCGCATGTAGAGCACCGAGCCGACTTCATCTTTAGGGCCCGTGCCTGCGTTTTTGCCATGCACTTTGGCCAAGATATCTTTCACGATATCAGAGCCGGGCTCTGCGCCATGCTGCATCATCACCGCGCTGTAGCCCTTGGCTGCTGCGCCCACGTCTTTCAAATCTGGCTCTGCGCCGCTCCACCAAGTGCCAAACATTTGCTCGCGCGGATAGCCTTTGGCCACAGCTTCTTTGATGGCTGTAGCCGTCATCACGCCCCAAGTCTGCATCACGACATAATCCGGGCGCTGCTGGCGAATTTGTAGCCAAGTTGCGCCTTGCTCTACGCCGGGTGCAGCCACGGGGAACGGCAAAATCGTGAAACCGTGCATCGCTGCGCGCTCATTGATGATCGGTAGCAGCTCTTTGCCAAACGGGCTGTCGTGATACACAACGCCAATCTTTTTGCCTTTTAATTTATCCCAGCCACCGGCTTGCTTGGCCACGTGTTGCAACACGGTATCGCCCGCAACCCAGTAGTGGCCGATCAATGGAAAATTCCACTTGAACATATTGCCGTCCGCTGCATCGCTGCGGCCATAGCCTGAGGTGATCAGCGGGATTTTGTCAGCGGGCACTTTTTCTGTCAGCGCGAAAGTGATGCCGGTGGACAGGGGCTGAAAAACGGTAGCGCCGCCGTGCTTGCCCTTCAAGCGCTCGTAGCATTCCACGCCGCGATCGGTGGCGTAAGCCGTCTCGCATTCTTCTACCAACGTCTTCACGCCGTTGATGCCGCCGCGCTCGTTCACCAGTTTCATGTAATCCCAATAGCCGTTGGCAAAGGGCGTAGCGTTTGGCGCAACGGGGCCGGTGCGGCCGGTCAAACTGGGGAAAAACTGCACTTTTTCTTGCGCAATTGCGGTAGTAGCCACGGCGCTAAGGCCAGCGGCTGCAACAAGCACTGCTGCTGTGAGTTGACGAAGTTTCATTTGAAGTCTCCTAAATAAAAAGAATGAATACACAAACATTTCAACGCTCACCAATTTGAATCAGCCTAGGTGTTTGCGAGCACGCCCAACCTGGCCATTTTTAAAACTATTTCAATACGTCTTCAATGTGGAAAGGGCCAAATGCGAAGCTTCTGTTTGCCCAAGCTCCAAAGCCTCGCCAACCCATGCGGCTCGACGATCAAAAACCACACAATCAGCGCGCCAAAAATCATGATCTCACTATGCGCAACGCCGGCTGTCGAAATTGTTACGCCCACCAAGCCACCGAGAAACGGCAAAAACTGATTCAGGAAAATTGGCAAGATGACAATAAAGGCCGCGCCAAAGAAGCTGCCCATGATCGAGCCCATGCCGCCGATGATCACCATAAAAAGTAATTGAAAGCTGCGATCAATATTGAAAGCCGCCGGCTCCCAAGAACCTAAATTTATAAACGCCCACATCGCCCCCGCCACGCCCACGATAAAGCTGCTCACCGCAAAAGCCGAGAGCTTGGCATACATCGGGCGAATGCCGATCACAGCCGCTGCCACATCCATATCCCGAATCGCCATCCACTCGCGTCCAATGGCGGAGCGCACTAAGTTTTTAGCGAGCAGCGCAAACACGCAGACCATGCCGAGGCAGAACAAATACTTATCGACAGGAGAGTTGAGGCTCCAACCCAACACGTTCATATCTGCAACCGATACTGAGCCCGATGTGGAGTTGTTGGTAAACCATTTGATCCGCAGAAACGCCCAGTCACAGACGAATTGCGCAGCAAGTGTCGCCACAGCCAAATACAGCCCGCGCACCCGCAAGCTCGGGATACCGAAAAACACGCCGACGACTGCCGCACACACGCCGCCGAGCAAGAGCGCAGCAATCAGCGGAATGCCATCCACGCGCACAAAAAAGTTATACGCCGCATACGCGCCGACTGCCATAAACGCGCCCGAGCCCAGCGAGATCTGCCCGCAGTAGCCCACCAAAATATTCACGCCAATCGCCGCCAATGAAAGAATCAAGAAAGGCACCAAAATGGCTGTGAACACATAGCCGCTGGCAAACATCGGTACAGCAAGAAAAGCGAAGAGCAGCAACAGCGCGACGCCGAAGCGATCTTGCGTGATGCCAAAGATCTGATTATCAGCGCGGTAGCTGGTTTTGAATTGACCGTTTTCTCTGTAGAACATCAAATGCCTCTAATTAGTTGAGGACAGAGCGACGCGCTGCTTCGCAGGTGCGTAGGTCTGTCCCGCAAAATTTCATACGACTAAACGCGATCAATGATTTTCTCGCCGAAGAGACCCTGCGGCCTGAACAGCAAAAACACCAACGCCAACACATATGCAAACCAAATCTCCATCCCGCCGCCCACCATCGGGCCTAGATACACCTCGGAGAGCTTCTCGCCCACACCGATGATCAGCCCGCCAATAATCGCGCCAGGCACAGAAGTTAA
>JAYSRZ010000550.1:0-2898 GCA_043720775.1 Variovorax sp.
TTTTTTTCGCGTCTTTCGCGTAACTTTGGCTGTTTCTTTCGCGTCCGGTATTGAATTCTTTCGTCGCACTAAAAAAACATAACACCTAGAAACGATGGTTGACTCTCTTCAAAGAGCCTACAAAGCCGCCTGCCCCGGCTGCGGCGCAGTGGTGGAGTTTCGCTCTCTAGCAAGCACGCATGCCGTCTGCGGCTTTTGCCAGAGCACGATCGTGCGCGATGGCGAGGCTTTAAAGCGCATCGGCAAGATGAGCGAGGTGTTTGACGATTACTCACCGCTGCAGCTTTTCTCACAAGGCAAATTCAACAGCGTTAACTTCACAGTTGTCGGCCGCTTGCAATACAAGACGGAAAGCGGCAATTGGAGCGAATGGCTTTGCGCGTTGGATGATGGCAGCACAGCGAGCTTGAGCGAGGACAACGGCAGCTTTGTCTGGAGCGTGGCCGCCAACACGCAGCGCACGCTGCCCAAACCTGAGCAATGGGTGCTCGGCAATCTCACCGCCATCAACGGGCGCAGCTACAGCGTGGCCTCCATTGCCGATGTGTCGCTCATGTCGGCGCAGGGCGAGCTGCCTAAATTGCCGCCGATGGGCGCGAGCTTCACGGTGGTGGAGCTGCGCAGCTCGCAGGGCGAGGTGATTAGCATTGATTACGCCGCCGAGCCGCCAGCACTCTCCTCTGGCGTGAGCGTTGTCTTAGAAAATCTGCAGCTCACGGGGCTGCGCGATTTAACGAATGCGACAGGCCAAGGCGGCAAAGAGGTCAAAGGGCGGCATTTCAATTGCCCCAATTGCGGCAGCGCTGTATCGGTGAAACTGGAGAGCAGCAAGAGCATCACCTGCGGCTCGTGCAATAGCTTGATTGATGTGTCTCAAGGCATTGGCGTTGAGCTGGCGCATGCGATTCAAGATGAGCCCATCAAGCCGCTTATTCCACTGGGCAGCGTAGGCGCATTGCAAGGCAAGAGCTGGCAGATTGTGGGCTTTCAGCATCGCATGGGGCATGAAGTCGGGGATGAAGACGAGAGTTTTGGCTGGAGCGAGTATTTGCTCTACAACGCCAAAGCAGGCTTTCAATTCTTGGTGGATACGGAAGACGGCTGGAGCCTCGTCAAGCCCACCACGGGCGCGCCCGAGGCGAAGACGAGCCGCTTGGTGAATTACCAAGGCGCGAGCTACACGCAGCAATACGCCTACAAGGCTGAGACCAACTATGTGGCGGGCGAGTTTTATTGGCGCGTGGAGCGCGGGCAACAGACTTACAACGAAGACTATGCCAATGGCAAGCTCGTGCTCTCGCGTGAGCAGAGCGCAGGGAGCTCGGGTAAGGAAGTCACTTGGTCAATTGGCAGCAAGTTAGAAGCGGCCACGGTGGCCAGTGCATTTAAATTGCAAAGCCGCACAGGGGATTTCGAGCGCTCTGCATCAGGCAGCGACGTGAGCCCCATCTCTGCGGCATCGTTCAGCGTGCAAACGGTCTTCTGGGTGGTCGTGGTGCTGATCTTTTTATTCTTTGAGTTTCGCGGCTGCATGCAGCGCGATTGCGATCCGCAGAGAGAGAATTGCGCCACCAGCTCGCGCAGCTCAGGCGGAAGTTATGGCGGCTACTCAGGTGGCGGTGGCCACAAATGATTTTATTTTTCAAGGAGATTCATCATGGTTGAATGGCTCAAACCCGGCGCTTTTATCGGCTCCATCGTCTTCGCACTGATCGGCGTGGCGATTTTTTGGCTCTGCTTCGTCATCATTGACAAGATCACGCCGTATAACTTGTGGGAAGAGATCGTAGAGAAGCAAAACGTCGCACTCGCTTTGGTCGTGGCAGCGATGTGTCTAGGCATCTCCATGATCGTCGCCGCTGCGATCCACGGTTAGGGCTACTGCGCAGGCCGGATGCGTCGTTGGGCGGTGCTCGCAATCCTCATGTACCCGAAGGTACATTCTGGTTGCTGCGCTCCGTCCGCCTAGCCTGCGACCTGCTCGCGACGCCCTAATCATTTTATGGAAACGTCTTCTCAATCCACCGCAAAAGCTCCCGCTCCGATAGAGTTAGCGCTGCTCGCCAGCGTCTTTGTCGTGGCGGCTTGTGGCTTGCTCTATGAGCTAGCAGCGGGTGCGATTGCCTCTTACGTGTTGGGCGATTCGATCCTGCAGTTCTCCACCATCATTGGCACGTATTTGTTTGCCATGGGCGTGGGCAGTTGGCTCTCTCGTTATATTGATCGGCAATTGCCTGCGCAGTTTTTGCGGATTGAATTGCTCGTGGGCTTGGTGGGTGGCTTGTTGCCGGCGATTTTGTTTTTGACCAATGCGTATGCGCCGCAGGGCTTTCGGCCTTTGCTCTATGGCCTCGTGATGCTGGTGGGCACGCTGGTGGGGCTAGAGATTCCGATTGTGATGCGGATCTTGAAGAAGAACACGCAGCTCAAAGATTTGGTCTCGCAGGTGCTCACGTTTGACTATCTTGGGGCGCTGGCCGTGAGCATTGCGTTTCCGCTGCTGCTCGTGCCCCAGCTCGGGCTCGTGCGCACGGGGCTGGTGTTTGGCCTGCTCAATGCGGCGGTAGCGCTGTGGGCGCTGTGGCTGTTTCGCTATGAGCTGCGGGCGTTTAAAGCGCATCTGATCGCGGCGCTGGCGGTGATTGGTGTATTGCTTGCTGCATTCATTGCAGCAGACAAAATCACCACGCTTTCAGAAGACAAGTTTTACCAAGACAGCATCATCTTCACCGCCACTTCGCCCTATCAGCGCATCGTGGTGACCAAGGGCAAGGCGGGGCATCGCTTGTTTTTGAATGGGAATTTGCAGTTTGCGCAGAGGGATGAGTATCGCTATCACGAAGCCTTGGTGCATCCGGCGATGGCAGCGCATGGCGCGCCGAAGAAGGTGGCCGTGCT
>JAYSRZ010000551.1:0-2869 GCA_043720775.1 Variovorax sp.
GGCTTGGTCACGTCAACAGGTGCAGCGGCTTTGCAAGACGTGATCACAGCTCTCGCCAGGCGCGTTCCGCATATCCCGGTGTGGCTCGTCCCCGCTTCAGTGCAAGGCCATGCTGCGCCCGGTGAGTTGGTTGAAGCGCTACAAAAACTATATCGCTCTGCGCAGACTCCACGGGCTCTGCAGGCCGATTCGGCTTTAAAAAGTTTTGTGGATAGACCGCAAATTGACGTAATCCTCCTTGCGCGCGGAGGTGGCTCGATTGAGGATTTGTCTGCATTCAACAATGAAGCCTTGGCGCGTGTCATCGCAGCGAGCCCCGTGCCCATCATCAGCGGCGTAGGCCACGAGACGGATTTCACCATCGCCGATTTCGTCGCCGATCTTCGAGCCCCCACGCCCACAGCCGCCGCCGAGCTTTGTGCCACCGATCGCGCCACCTGGCTGGGCGCTGCCGATTTGATGCAAGAGCGTTTGGAAGATGCTGTGCAGGATGCGCTCGACGCTCAAGCCCAGCGCGTGGATATCGCTGCTCGCCGTCTGGGCCGCCCAAATGAGGTGCTTGCAGAGCAGCGCATGGGTTTGCAACGTATTGCATTCACGCTCAAGCAGAGCTTGCTATCATTTAGTGAGCACTCTACGCAGAATATACGCCGGCTAGATGCCAATTTTTCTCAAAAAACAGTCTCGTATCTGCACAGCGCCAGCCAGCGCCAGCAGCGCGCCGCGCAAGCGCTGGAGCATCTCAATCCGCAGCGGGTTTTAGAGCGCGGCTTTGCTGTGCTCCAAAGCGTCGAAGGCAGTGTCATTAAAGGTGCAAAGCAAACCACCACTGGTCAGAAAATCAAAGCGAGGCTGGCTGATGGAGACATCCAGCTAGTTGTGCAATAGATTTTGTACTGCTCGCAGGGCTTTTGGAGCTCTTGAAAACACGCCTAAGCAAGCTATCTACAATCAAGCTATTACTTTATTCACTCAAAAGGAAACCATCATGGAACACACCCTCCCCGCCTTGCCCTACGCCATCGACGCACTCGCCCCACACTACACCCAAGAAGCCTTCGAATACCACCACGGCAAGCACCACAATGCCTACGTCGTCAACCTCAACAACCTGCAAAAAGGCACAGAGTTTGAAGCCAAAAGCCTAGAAGACATTATCAAGAGTAGCTCCGGCGGCATCTACAACAACAGCGCCCAAATCTGGAACCACACCTTCTTTTGGAGCTGCATGAAGCCAGCAGGTGGCGGCGAGCCAAAAGGTGCATTGGCCGCAGCTATTCTTGCAAAATTCGGCACCTATGCCGCTTTCAAAGAAGCCTTCGTCAAAAGCGCGGTGGGCAACTTCGGCTCAGGCTGGACATGGCTCGTCAAAAAGCCTGATGGCTCGGTCGATATTGTCAACACAGGCGCCGCCGGCACACCGCTCACCACCGCCGATAAAGCGTTGCTCACCGTTGACGTGTGGGAACATGCTTACTACATCGACTACCGCAACATGCGCCCGAAATTCGTTGAAACGTATCTCAACAACTTGGTGAACTGGGAGTTCGCTGAGAAGAACTTTGCTTGAATGTATTGAGCCTTGAGAAAAACCAGCCGCCAGGCTGGTTTTTTTATGGCCATACTGCACACATGCCCCGCCCTTTGCTCTACACCTACCGCCGTTGCCCGTATGCGATGCGAGCGCGCATGGCGCTGATCGTCTCGGGCGTGGCATTCGATGCTTTTGAGATCAGCCTGCGCGACAAGCCCGCCGCGATGCTTGCCGCATCGCCCAAAGCGACTGTGCCTGTGCTGGTTTTACCCAACGGTCAAGTGCTCGAAGAAAGCCTGCACATCATGCGCTGGGCGTTTGAACACAGCGATCAAGCCGCGTGGTGGAGCAGGGCGCAAACACCTGAAAACCAAGCACTCGTGAGCTTGAACGACGGTGCTTTCAAACAGCAGCTTGATCGCTACAAGTATCCCGAGCGATATGTAGCGAGCGAGCGTGAGCTTCAGCGTGATCTCGCAATGCGTGGCTTGCTGCAAATGCTTGAGCAGCGGCTAGCGACTGAGCAGTATTTAGGCGGCGCGTCAGCGAGCGCCGCCGATCTGGCGATCTTCCCTTTCGTGAGGCAGTTTCGCGCAGTCGATGCCGATTGGTTTGATGCGCAAGCTCTGCCTGCGACTCAAAACTGGCTGCAAACTTGGCTTGCATCGGCATTGTTTGGGCAGTGCATGAAGAAACTGCCTAGCGCGGAGCCGGTGTTTTTTTGACTTGAGGGCAATGCTAGCCGTGCTTGATCGCCACGGTCTTGATTTGCGTAAACCCACGCAGCGCCTCAAATCCCTTTTCACGGCCATAGCCTGAGGATTTGTAGCCGCCGAAAGGCAGCTCCACGCCGCCGCCTGCGCCGTAGTTGTTGATGAAGACTTGGCCGGCCTTGATGCGTTTGGCTAAGCGAAGTTGGCGGGAGCCGTCTCGCGTCCACAGGCCGGCGACGAGGCCGAATTTTGTGGCGTTAGCGATTCTCACAGCATCGTCTTCGTCTTTGAATTTCATCGCGCAGAGCACGGGGCCGAAGATTTCTTCTTGGGCTAGGCGGTGGTGTACGGGCACATCGCGCAGCAGCGTGGGGGCTTGGTAGAAACCACCCTCGGGGGCTTCCGGCGCGACTTGGCCTTGCGCCACCATCGGGATACCAGCCACTTGCGCATCAGACAAAAAATCCCACACGCGCTGCTGCTGGCTCTGCCGAATCAGCGGGCCTAGATCCAAATCCATTGCGGGCGGGCCGGCGCGGAGGTTTTCAAAGGCTGTGCCTAAGCGATCAAGCAGTTTGTCGTAGATCAACTCATCGATCAAAAGCCGCGAGCCGGCAGAGCA
>JAYSRZ010000552.1:0-2867 GCA_043720775.1 Variovorax sp.
TGGCAAAGGCACCGCCACCTTCATGATCATGGGCGACAAATGCACCCGCCGCTGCCCGTTTTGCGATGTGGGCCATGGCCGGCCTGATCCGCTGGATGCAGATGAGCCGCTTAATTTAGCCAAGACAATTGCTGCACTCAAACTTAAATACGTCGTGATCACCAGCGTCGATCGTGATGATTTGCGCGATGGCGGTGCGGCGCATTTTGTGGCGTGCATTGAAAAAATCCGCTCTCTTTCCCCACAAACCACGATTGAAGTGCTTGTGCCTGATTTCCGTGGCCGCGATGATCGAGCGCTAGAGATTTTGAAAGCTGCGCCGCCTGATGTGATGAATCACAATTTAGAGACGACAGCTCGGCTATACAAACAAGCCCGCCCTGGTAGCGATTACGCCTTCTCTTTAAATCTACTCAAGAAATTCAAAGCGCTTCATCCCAACGTGCCCACCAAGAGCGGCATCATGGTTGGCTTGGGCGAGACAGATGAAGAGATTCTGCAAGTCATGCGCGATATGCGTGCGCACAACATCGACATGCTCACGATTGGCCAATACCTTGCGCCCAGCAATTCGCATTTGTCTGTCAAGCGCTATGTGCATCCAGACACCTTCAAAATGTTTGAAAGCGAAGCCTACAAAATGGGCTTCACGCATGCCGCAGTCGGCGCAATGGTGCGCAGCTCTTATCACGCCGACAAGCAATCAGAGAGCACATTAGAAGCGTTGAAAACAAGCCCTGCATTGACCTCTGCTGTCAGCGTTTAGCCGATTCTGGGCACGTTGACTCTTATGGCAAGCCATGCAACTTTCACTTTAGATTTACTGAGCCTGCAAAAACACCTTGGGGCAGCCACATACGACCGCGCCCGCGAAGTCTATGTGATGCAAAAGGTCTCTGACGACTACACCGCCACGCAAAGCAGCGCAACCGAATGGCAACTTGCCGCTAACGTAAAAGGCTCAGGGCAGGAAAGTTATTCCACAAGCGTTGATGTAGAAATGACGGCGTGGGGCGAGATCAGCAGCTGGCGCTCAGAGTGCGATTGCCCGGTGCAAACGCGCTGCAAACACGCCGGCGCTTTGATGCTCAAGGCCGCGTATCGAAGCAACGGCGTAGTGATGCAAAGCCGCGCAAAGACAACGCAGCCCGATGCGCCTGTGGTGGATACGGGGCCAAGGCCTGCCTTTCCACAATTGCCGCCACAAAACATCAACAGCTATGCATTCGCCGCAAAGCCCACAGAACAAGCCCGCAACGAACGCGATGTGCAAAATTGGCTCGATCTGTTTGCAGAAGATTCCGACGATGCACCGAGTCCCGTTGGCTCTGACGACATGGATGCATTGGATAAACCGTCCGGCTCTGGTCAAGACCATCTCGTCTTCATGCTGCAGATGCGTAAGCAAAAGCTGCGCGACCAATTGCACCTCGGCTATGGCTTGGCCAAAGATTTGCTGCGCGGCGGCTGGGGCAAGGTGCGTGCGGTCAATCATGTGGACATGAGCTCTCTGCCTGAGGCCGATGCGCAAATCGTCAAGATCATTCAAGCCATGGGCCGCAGCGGAAGCTACTATGGCTACAGCTTAGTCACGCAAGCCTGCATCGAGGGTGACATGGGGCAATTAGCGCTGCGCTTGGCGCAAGAAACAGGCCGGTTATTTTGGAGCGAAGATGGCAAGAGCCTCGGCGCAGAGCTGCATGCGGGTGAGCCGCGCGAGATCTCTTGGCATTGGAAAGAGCGCAAAGAGGATCAGCAAAACGATGTGCTTTGGCAGCTCTATGCGCAAGCTGAAGGCCAAAGCCCAGCGCAGATTTATCAAAATAATCCTGCGCTGTATTTAGATCTCGATGCCAAGCAATTCGGCCTCGTCGCAAGCCAAGGCATGCCCATGCCGCGTCTGCTCACCCTGCTGCAAAGCCCGCCGATTGCGCAAAGCGCTTGGCTGCATCATGAGCAATCTTTGCTTCGCCATCTGGCTGGCTTGCCCATGCCGCCGTTTGCCAAGCCACCGCGCGAGATCAAAGGCATTGCACCCAAATGGCATCTCACAGCAGAGCAAGTCACGCCAGAGCAGCAAGCGCGCTTTGGCTCATTGATGCTCACACTACATTTTGATTACAACGGCACGCGCTTTTTCTCGCATCGCATGGGCAATCCCGTTTTAGTTGACGGCGTAGATAGCAATGATCGTGCTTTGCTGCATCGTGATTTAGAAGCGGAGAAGCGAGCCATCGGCTTCCTGCATGCGCAGCAATTGCAAGGCAATACACGAGGCCAGTTTTATCTGCCGCAGCACAGCCCAGCGAGCCAAATGCCTTGGGTGCGCTGGGTCGATGAAGAGTTCAGCGCTTTCAAGGAAGCGGGCTTTACCGTCGCGATGCCAGAAGAATTGCTCAGCTGGGTGCAGCGTGCGGATGCGCTGCATTTCAAAATGCAAGGCAAAGAAGAGTCTCTTGCCGTTTCTGAAAACGCCCCTGATGGCTCAGAAGTCGCAGAAGCAAACGACACCTCGCCATGGTTTGATCTTTCGCTGGGCATCGAAGTGCAAGGCCAGCGCATCAATATTCTTCCTGCACTGCCGGCATTGATTGCGCAAATTAAGCTGCTCAAAAGCCAGCTAAGCGAAGGCGCGGAGTTGCAATTGCCTGAGACGATGTACGTCCCTCACGCTGGCGCTTGGCTGCGCTTGCCCACCGAGCCTCTGAAGCCGTGGCTTTCCGCGCTGCTGGAGCTGCTCGATGGCTCACACAATCTAAGTGGCGAGAGCCTGCGCTTATCTCGTCTTGAAGCGCTGCGCTTGTCTGCAGCACTAGGCGAGGGCGCGGTGTGGGATGGCGCACGCGGCTTGCGCAAGCTGCTCGCGC
>JAYSRZ010000553.1:0-7998 GCA_043720775.1 Variovorax sp.
TGCGCGATTGCGATGGAGCCGCCGATCAATGCGCATGCCGATGCGATCCGCGATGAAAAGCTCAAGGTACTGCGCTCGCTCAAGCGCTGGGATGCGCAAAGCTTGGCTCAACACGTGGTGCGCGGCCAATACGCAGAAGGCAATATCGGAGCAAGCAAAGTGCCTGGTTATTTGCAAGAGACGGGCGTGAACGCTTCGAGTCAAACGGAGACTTTCGTCGCATTGCGCGCTGAAATCGCTAACTGGCGCTGGGCCGGCGTGCCTTTCTACATTCGCACAGGTAAGCGCATGGCCGGCCGCGAGGCGCATATCGTGGTGAATTTTCATGCCACACCGCATGCGATTTTCCAAACTCCGAATGGCGGCGCAAACAAGCTCGTCATTCATTTGCAGCCGAAAGACGGCCTGGAGCTGCATCTCATGGCGCAGGCGCAGGCTAACCGCAGAGACACGAATTCGCTCAGCCTTACGCAGCTCGATTTAGATTTTGACAAGCGCTTTGGTGCAGAGCGCGTGGGCGCGTATGAGCGCTTGCTGCTGGATGTGATGGATGGCAAATTAAATTTATTCGTGCGCAGCGATGAGCAGGAAGAAGCTTGGCGCTGGGTAGAGCCCGTCTTGAACCATTGGCAGCAAGACGCGAATGCACCGCGCCAATACACAGCCGGCAGCTGGGGGCCAAGTGCTGCCAGCGCAATGATTGCCAAGGATGGATTTTGTTGGGAAGAAGAAAGCTAAAAATGGATAACCAATCATGAGCATGTTAGAGCGCATCAAGGCATCGCTGCCATCGCTGGCTCCCGCAGAGCAAAGGGTCGGCAATCTCGTGCTGCTCGATCCTCGTGCATTTGCCAATCTACCCGTGAGCGAACTCTCTGATCGCGCCCATGTCAGCAAGCCTACAGTCGTGCGTTTTTGCCGCAGTGTGGGCTACGACGGGCTTTCGGATTTCAAGCTTAAGCTGGCGGGCAGCGTGAGCGAGGGCGTGCCGTTTATTCATCGCAGCGTAGATACAGACGACAAAGTGTCTGACGTGATGGTGAAGGTGATTGACAACACCGTGGCGGCATTCCTCAAGTATCGCAATGATGCGAGCAGCTTCGCCTACGAGAAGGCTGCTGTTGCACTCACCGAGACTTACACACAGCGCAGGCGCATTGAGTTCTACGGCGTGGGCAATTCAGGCATCGTGGCGCAAGATGCGCAGCATAAATTTTTCCGCCTCGGTGTCACGAGCATTGCCTACAGCGATGGCCACATGCAAGTGATGAGCGCATCAACGGTGAGCCCTGGCGATTGCGTGGTGGTGATCAGCAATTCTGGCCGCACACGGGATTTGATGGATGCCTGCGATATCGCTCGCAAGAACGGTGCAACCACGATTGTGATCACCGCCAGCGGCTCGCCTCTCGCCTCTGCCGGCCACATTCATTTGGCCGCCGATCACCCCGAAGGCTACGACCGCTACAGCCCCATGGTCTCTCGACTCCTGCATTTGCTCATGATCGATATTCTGGCCACGAGCGTGGCTTTGCGGATCGGCAGCGCGAAATTGCAGCCTGCGCTCAAAGAGATGAAGAATAATTTGCGCAGTAAGCGGTATGCATAAGAAGCAACCTGGTTTTTAAGCATTTTAGGCCAGTAGCCGGCATGTAGTATGTGCAAAGTGCTATTATTTTGATAGTGACTGAATGAATTTTAGTGGTTGCACAACTGCTGCGACAATGTGCAGCATGACTGCATCGACTCATCATCTTCGCGCTTGGGCGCATCAAGCCATTGAAAAGATCGAATCCGATTTTCAACGCAGCGCCGATACGCATTTGATCGCTCTGCCGCTACCCAGCTTCAACCAAGCGGGAATTGATTTTTACTTTAAAGACGAATCCACGCATCCCACAGGCAGCTTGAAGCATCGCCTTGCCAGATCACTTTTCTTGTACGCACTGTGTAACGGCTGGCTGCATGAGGGCTCCACGGTGGTGGAGGCATCGAGCGGATCGACTGCTGTGAGCGAAGCGTATTTTGCGCGACTGCTCGGGCTGCAGTTCGTCGCCGTGATGCCCAAGAGCACATCACCTGAGAAGATTGCTTTGATCGAGTTTTACGGCGGGCGCTGCCATTTTGTCGAGTCTGCGGGCGATGTGTATGAAGCCGCGCAGACCATCGCAATCGAGACGAATGGCCATTACATGGATCAGTTCACCTTCGCAGAGCGCGCCACAGATTGGCGGGGCAACAACAATATCGCGCAAAGCATGTTTGAGCAAATGGCGCGGGAGCGGCATGCCATTCCCAGCTGGATCATCGTGGGCGCTGGCACAGGCGGCACGAGCGCGACCATTGGCCGCTTTCTGCGCTACAAGCAATATCCCACTCAGCTTTGCGTGGCTGACCCAGAAGGCTCGGTGTTTGCCGCGTATCACGCCAGTGGCGACAAACAGCTCAAGGGCGTCGGCTCGCGTATCGAAGGCATTGGCCGCCCGCGCGTGGAGCCCAGCTTTATTCGCGGGCTGATTGATCAGATGCAGGTGGTGAGCAATGCAGAATCGGTGGCGGCGATGCGCCTGCTCTCAGGCTTGCTCGGGAGGCGCGTGGGGCCGTCCACAGGCACCAACTTTGTGGCCATGCTCAAACTCGCGGCTCAGATGAAAGCCGCCGGGCAGGCCGGCTCGATCCTCTCGTTGATTTGCGATGCCGGTGAGCGCTATTTGCCGACGTATCACAACGAGGCTTGGGTGAGCGAATGCATGGGCGATTGCCAAAAGGCGCAGGCGAAATTGCAAACGATGCTCTCGTGAGAAAATCTCTGCCATCGGAAAACCACCATGACACGCGACTACAAAATAGCCCCCTCTATCCTCTCCGCTGACTTCGCTCGCCTGGGCGATGAGGTGAAAAACGTACTTGCCGCCGGCGCGGACTGGATTCACTTCGACGTGATGGACAACCATTACGTGCCTAATCTGACCTTTGGGCCGATGATTTGCCAAGCGATTAAGCCGCATGCCACTAAGCCCGATGGCAGCAAGGCGTTGATGGATGTGCATTTGATGGTCGAGCCCGTGGATGCCCTGGCTGAGAGCTTTGCTCTTGCGGGCGCTGATTTGATCAGCTTTCATCCCGATGCCAGCCGCCATGTGCATCGCAGCATTCAGGCGATCAAATCCAAGGGCTGCCAAGTGGGCTTGGTGTTCAATCCCGCCTCGGAATTAGATGTGCTCGATTGGGTGATCGACGACATTGACCTCATCATGCTCATGAGTGTGAACCCCGGCTTTGGTGGGCAGAGCTTCATCGACAGCACTTTGCGCAAGTTAGAAGTGGTGCGCAAGCGCATTGATGCAAGCGGCAAGAAGATTTATTTAGAAGTCGATGGCGGCATCAAGCCAGAGAATATTCGCCGCGTGGCTGACGCAGGCGCCGATGCCTTCGTGGCGGGCAGTGCGATTTTTGGCAAACCGGATTACAAGGCCGTGGTTGACAGCATGCGCGCGGCTTTGAAATGATCCGCGACATTGAAGCCGTGATCGTCGATCTCGACGGAACGATGGTTGATACGCTGAGTGATTTTGAAGTGGCGCTCAATCGTATGTTGGCAGACTTTTCTTTGCCCCGTGTGGATCGCGCGTTCATCGAAGCCACGGTGGGCAAGGGCAGCGAGCATTTGATTCGCAGCACCTTGGCTTATGTGCAGAATTTAGAGCAAAAACAACCACTCGCCGGCATAGAGACTGCGCAGAGCGCTATGAATTCAGTAGCATTTGATGCAGCATGGCAAAGCTATCAATCGCATTACCTCGCGTGCAATGGGCAAGCCAGCGAGGTGTATCCCGGTGTGCTGGAGGGTTTGCAGGTGCTGCAATCACGCGGTTTGAAAATGGCTTGCCTGACGAACAAGCCGTTGGCCTTTGCAAAACCTTTACTCAAAGCCAAGGCCTTGGATGGCTTCTTCAGTCACGTCTTCGGTGGCGATTCATTCGAGAAGAAAAAGCCCGATCCCCTGCCGCTACTGAGAACCTGCGAAGCGCTGGGCACTT
Organism: Variovorax sp.; assembly: GCA_043720775.1. Taxonomy (GTDB): domain Bacteria; phylum Pseudomonadota; class Gammaproteobacteria; order Burkholderiales; family Burkholderiaceae_C; genus JANMDU01. The sequence continues at coordinate 4,041 of JAYSRZ010000553.1, forward strand.
TGCCGCAGCACACACTCATGATTGGCGACAGCAGCAACGACGCTCTTGCTGCACACGCAGCCCATTGCCCTGTCGTGCTCATGACGTATGGCTACAACCATGGGCAAGACATTCGCGCCACACTGGCTGTGGCGCATTTGGACTCTATGAAAGCTATCTCTTCTTTACTTGCTTAGACCCAAGAAAAAACCCGCTTGAAGCGGGCTGAAGTCTGGCTGAGGAAGCGCTTCAAATGATATTGGTATTCGCTGTTGACTGCCCGCCCAGCAAAGCAACGCGCAACTGCTCATCGGCCGGCTTTTTACCAAACCAAATCTGCATCATCGCTTGGCTGAATTCTGGCTCTTTGATCGGCTCGCCTTGCTGCTTGCCACGGAATGTGGTCACCAATCCTGTGCCCGGGATCACGTCCACCATAATCACTTCGCCTTTGGCAAACTGCTTCGCATCCGCAAAGATATTGCCCATGCGAATCACACCATTGATGATCTTCGAAAAATCTTCTTTGCTCATGTTTTCTTCTATGCCACGCGCAAATAGTTTTCCAAAATCATCCCCCTTCAGATCCCGCTGCGCCACCAAATGCATGCGCTTGGCCACCGTGGGCTTGATCACGTCTTCATTTTTCGTGAGCTTGGTCGGCGTGTAAAGCGCAGCGGCATACACGCGAAAACCAAAGCGAAAGCGCATGCCGTAGCCGTTGATAAATAACTTCTGCCCACCGACTGTGACATCATTCGGGAAAATTACATCCGCCAATTTGGATTGCGCCCAAGAAACGGCTGGTAGCAGCGCGGCACCTGCACAAGCCAGCGCCGCGCCTAAAAAACTTTTGCGAGACAAGCTCATACCAACTCCTTGCGTGGTGAAAAAATAGAACGACCATTCTTTTTTGAATGAAAATTATCCATTCAAATTGATTTAACTTCAACAGGGTTTTTACTGCAAACTTTTTGCATGGAATCTATGCTCACAATGTGCCGCATGGCTCTGATACACTTAAATTATGTTCAACATTGACCTGTCTGCCCAAAGCCCTCGCGCCCTAGCGTGCGCAGCTGCATGGCGGGGAGCTTGGTTGTGGCGTAGGCCAGCCTGAGCTTGAATCTTTTGCGGCGCAATGCCGCATTCGTGGCATCTCACACCAGATGCCAAAATTTTTGAACAAATCTGCGTTTTTCCATTGCCACGCAGATCCGTGGAGAACTCCCCGTCATGATGACCGAACTTGAATTCAAATCCCTGCGCGATGCGGGCTACAACCGCATTCCCTTGGTGGCCGAGGCTTTTGCTGATTTGGAAACGCCTTTGTCTTTGTACCTCAAACTTGGTGTGGGTAAACAGCAGGGCAAATACAGCTTCTTGCTGGAATCGGTGGTGGGTGGCGAACGTTTTGGCCGCTACAGCTTCATCGGCTTGCCAGCGCGCACACATTTGCGGGCGAGTGGCTTTGGCGCGGCTGCTAAAACCGAAGTTGTGACGGACGGTCAAGTGATTGAGACAATTCTCGGCAATCCACTCGACGCCATTGCCGCGTTTCAATCTCGCTTCAAAGTCGCACTGCGCCCCGGCTTGCCGCGTTTTTGTGGCGGCCTCGCGGGCTACTTTGGCTACGACACGGTGCGCTATATTGAGAAAAAGTTAGAGGCTTCCTGCCCACCCGACACACTCGGCCTGCCCGACATCATGCTCTTGCTGACCGAAGAGCTGGCCGTAATTGACAACCTCTCGGGCAAACTTTATTTGATCGTCTATGCCGATCCATCGCAATCAGAAGCCTATGCCAATGCGAAGAAGCGATTGCGTGAGCTCAAAGATCAATTGCGCTATAGCGTGACAGCGCCCGTGGTGAAAGAGTCCACGAGTTACCCAGCCGAGCGTGAGTTTGCCAAGGCTGATTATTTGAAAGCTGTTGATCGCGCTAAGCGCTTGATTGAAGCGGGCGATTTCATGCAAGTGCAAGTCGGGCAGCGCATTAAAAAACGATTCACAGAATCACCGCTCTCGCTCTACCGCGCCCTGCGCTCGCTCAATCCATCGCCCTACATGTATTTTTACAACATGGGCAATTTCCATATCGTTGGCGCATCACCAGAGATTTTGGTTCGGCATGAGCATACGAGCGAAGGTCAAAAGATCACCATCCGCCCCCTCGCTGGCACGCGCCCCCGTGCGGCCACGCCTGAGGCAGACAAGGCGGCCGAGCTTGAGCTCGTGAACGACCCCAAAGAACGCGCTGAGCATGTGATGCTGATCGATCTCGCCCGCAACGACATCGGCCGCATTGCCAAAATCGGCAGCGTAAAAGTGACGGAGGCCTTTTCCGTAGAGCGCTACAGCCATGTGATGCATATCGTGAGCAATGTCGAAGGCATCTTGAAAGACGGCATGACGCAGGCCGACGTGCTCCGCGCCACCTTCCCGGCGGGCACACTCACTGGCGCACCCAAGGTGCATGCGATGGAGCTCATCGACCAGCTTGAGCCGACGAAACGCGGCATCTACGGCGGGGCGTGTGGCTATTTGAGCTTTGCATGCGATATGGATGTGGCGATTGCAATTCGCACAGGAATCGTCAAAGACGGCATGCTGTATGTGCAGGCAGCAGCCGGCGTGGTGGCCGATTCTGTGCCTGAGTTGGAATGGAAAGAGACAGAAGCGAAGGCGAGGGCTATATTGCGGGCGTCTGAATTGGTTGAGGAGGGGTTGGAATGAACGATGATTTTCTAGGTAACGCGAAAAACGCAAAAATGATACAAAAAACGCAAAATTTTGATGACGATTTTTCAAGTGAGATTATTGGTGCTGCTGTAGAAGTTCAGAGAGTTTTGGGAGCTGGCGTGCTGGAGAGCGCCTATGCAGCTGCACTTTGCATTGAGTTTGAGGAGCGTGGCTTGCAATACCAAAGAGAAGTGCCGGTTTCTGCTAGCTACAAAGGTCAGTCGATCGGCGTGGTGTTTCGAGCAGACTTCATTGTTGAAAATTGCGTGATTGTTGAACTAAAAGCGATTGAAGCAGTCACCGATGCACACAAAGCTCAGCTACTGACCTATCTACGCTTATCTGGCATCAAGCTAGGCCTACTCTTAAATTTTCATGACTTTTCTGTTGCCCGCGGCACCAAAAGAATCGTCAATAACTTTATGTGATTTTTCGCGTCTTTCGCGTCTTTTCCGCGCTTTTAGCGTTACCCAGTTTGAGGCCTTCATGAAACTCTTAATGATCGACAACTACGACAGCTTCACCTACAACATCGTCCAATACTTCGGCGAGCTTGGCGCTGAAGTGATCGTGCATCGCAATGACGAGATCACGATTGATGAGCTCGACATACTGTTCAATGCTAAAGCATTCGACCGCCTCTGCATCTCCCCCGGCCCGTGCTCGCCGAAAGAAGCAGGCATCTCGGTGGCTGCCATTGAGCATTTCAAAGGAAAGCTCCCCATCCTCGGCGTGTGCCTTGGCCATCAAGCCATTGGCCAAGCCTTTGGCGGCAACATCATCAGGGCGCAAGAGCTGATGCATGGCAAGACGAGTGTGATCTCTACAAGCCAAGAAGGCGTGTTCAAAGATTTGCCGAAGACTTTTACCGTGAACCGCTACCACTCCCTCGCGATTGAGCGCAGCACCTGCCCGAAAGAGCTCGTGATCACCGCGCAAACGGATGACGGCGAAATCATGGGCGTGCGCCACAGCGGCTATGCGCATGAGGTGCGAATTGAGGGTGTACAGTTTCACCCGGAGAGCATCTTGACTGAGCATGGCCATGCGATGCTCAAAAACTTTTTACTATGATTTAAATAGCACGTTACGCAGATTCTATGCCGGCGAATAGACCAAAAGGCTTGAAAAATGATACAGGAATTGGGTATACATAACCTCTGGCTCTTCATCCTCGCTGGCTGGGCACTCAACCTCACGCCTGGCCCGGATGTGTTTTTTCAAATCACTCAAGCGC
>JAYSRZ010000554.1:0-2826 GCA_043720775.1 Variovorax sp.
CGCCGCTTTGCTTACCATCTGGAGCTCAAAAGCCCGCCACCGGGAGCGCGGGAACAGCTGGTGCGCAAGACGCTAACATCGTCATTGTGCGGCGTTGCAGTCAGCGATGCATTCGTCTCCAAACTCACCGAACGCAAAGGCCTCACGCCCGCGCAGATACGCACTGCGGTGCGCTTTGCAGGGCTCGCGAAGACAAGTGATGAGACAGAGGTTTTTGAAGGCTTGATCGAGCGGCAACTCAAACATGCTGATGCTGCTCTAGGTAACACACTGCCCGACAGCAAAGGCCGCAAACAAGTCACCACCTACGACCTGAGCATGCTCAATGTCGAAACGCGCTTTGAAATCCCGCGCATCGTCGATGCTTTGAAAGCTCGCGGCCACGGCACGATGTGCTTTTACGGCGCTCCTGGCACAGGCAAGACAGCGCTTGGCGAACACATCAGCAAAGCATTGGCTAAGCCGTTGATAGTCAAGCGCGCCAGCGACTTAATGAGCAAATTCGTCGGCGAGACAGAGCAAAACATGGCAAAAATGTTTGCCGAGGCGGAAAGCGAAAAGGCCGTGCTCTTGCTCGATGAGGCCGATAGCTTTTTGCAAGATCGGCGCAGCGCGCAGCGCAGCTATGAAGTCACCGAAGTCAATGAAATGCTCCAGCAAATGGAGCATTACCAAGGCATCTTCATCTGCACCACGAATTTGCTCGATCGCATTGACCAAGCCGCGCTGCGCCGCTTCACCTTCAAAATCAAATTCAAGCCCCTCACCTATGTGCAGCGCGAGCTGATGTTCGTCACAGAAGCTCTCGCAGGAGACGCAATGCGCATGACCGATGCCTTGAAAACGCGGCTCATCAAACTAGAGCAACTCTGCCCTGGCGATTTCGCCGCCGTCAAACGCCAATGCGATATCTTGGCCGCAGAGTTTTCGGCAGAAGAATTTTTGGAGCAATTAGAAGCTGAACACAAAATCAAGCCCGAGGTACGCGAGGTGCGCAATATGGGTTTTATCCAATAATTTCATCCAGTTTTAAAATAAAAACAGCACCTAGCCGGCATAAATACTGCGCAGAATGCTATTGATTTAATAGCGATCACTAGCATGCACGATAATCCGTGCATGCAGCGCCTCACCCCCACACAACTCTGGCTCCTCGTCGGCCTCACGCTCGTTTGGGGCATCAACTGGCCGATCATGAAGCTGGGCGTGGGCTCAGGCTTCCCGCCGCTCACATTTCGCGCGATGTCAATGTGGATCGGTATTCCTGTGCTGGCTATTGGACTGCTGGTGCTCAAAGTGCCTTTCAAAATTCCGCGCGGCGATACTGGTCAGCCGTTCAAATTTTGGTGCGAGCTTCTCATCCTTGCTGTGTTTAATATGTTCATCTGGCATGGCTGCATCATCGTCGCCATCACACTACTCTCCAGCGGCCGTGCCGCCATTCTCGGCTACACCATGCCGATTTTTAGCGCGATGATCGGCGCATGGTTTTTCGCAGACAAGCTCTCCGCGCGCGGCTGGCTGGGTGTGGGTAGCGCAGCGGCGGGTGTGTTGCTTTTGCTCACCCATGAATTCGGCAAGCTCGCTGGAGCCCCACTCGGCGTGTTGCTCGCGTTGATCGCCGCGAGCACTTGGGCGCTAGGCACTCAGCTCCTTCGCCGCACGCAAATCCCCGTGGCCACACTTTCCATTTCATTTTGGATGACGGTGCTCACCGCCATCGTCATGACGATTCTCTCCGTACTCTTCGAGCAGCCGCGCTGGCGCATGCCCAGCAGCGTCGAATGGTTTTCCATCCTCTTCAACGCCATTCTCATCTTCGGCTTCGCGCATGCCACATGGTTTTACCTCGCCCGTAGCTTGCCACCTGTAGCCTCTACGCTCAGCGTGATGTTGATCCCCATCCTCGGTGTCTTCAGCGGTGCAGTGTGGCTGGGCGAAAAACTCTTCTGGCAAGACTGGGCGGCTGTGGCGCTGATGGTGGTGGCGATTGGCAGTGTGCTCTGGCCGAAGAAAATGGCTTAACCCAGTGGTAGCTTCACGCGCACATCTAAGCCCACAATTTCATTTTGGGCAATGCGGTTATCGAGAGCGATATGACCGCGCAAAGCCCGTGTGATCTCGTGACAAATTGCCAGCCCCAAACCAGAGCCGGCTTGCATGCGGCCTGCGGAGAAGGGTTGGAAGAGGCGCTGGCGCAACTCTTCATCGATGCCTGCGCCGCTGTCGGCGATCAGCAACTCTGCTGTGTTGCTGCTTGCAGTCAGGCTCACATTCAGAGCGATGCCTGCGGGGCTGTGTTTGATCGCGTTGTGAAGCAAATTGCGCACGAGCTCGCGTAGCATCCAATCGTGGGCAAGGATGGCGATAGGTGCAGGCTGGGTCTGCAGCTCGAATTCCAAGTCCTTGTCTGCGATCAAAGGCGCTAGATCAAGCGCCACTTCGCGCAGCACGGTGCTCCAATTGATCGGCGAAGTGGCTGCTTGTTGGCGCAATTGCTCTACCTTTGCAAGTGACAGCATTTGATTAGCCAATTCGGTAGCGCGATCCACGGTGTGTTCAATTTCGCTTAAAGCTTGAGGCAAAGGCGCATCGCCGCGCAGGGCAGATTGCGTTTGCGTTTTCAGCACAGCCAGAGGCGTGCGCAACTGATGCGCGGCATCGCGCACGAAGCGTTTTTGGTGTTGGAGTAAATGATCGAGCCGCGCCATAAGTTGGTTGTTGGCAGATAGCAGCGGCTGCAATTCGCGCGGCGCGTTGGCAGCATCTACTGGGCTCAAATCATTGTCTGCGCGGGAGGAAATCTCCGTGCTGATCTGCCGAAGC
>JAYSRZ010000555.1:0-2818 GCA_043720775.1 Variovorax sp.
ATCATCAAACCCAACACCCATCGTTTTTGCATCATGCTTAACCTTTAAGAAACACCGTAGCGCTCACGATACGCTTGCACTGCTTTGCTGATCGCAGCAGCATGCGAATCTGATACATCTGAGAGTTGCAAATACTGAAGCAAATCTGCCAATTTCGCAATGGCGCAAACCTGCAAACCCAGCACATCTGTGACGTATTGCACAGCACTATGGTTGACGTCTTTTTGGCCTTCAGGCGTCATTTCTGTCGCTTTTTCCTGCCGGTCTAGGGCAATGGCCACAGCGCAGGCTTGTCCACTTGCCGCTTCAATGATCGCAATGGATTCGCGCGCTGCTGTACCGGCGCTCATCACATCATCAATGATCAGCACGCGGCCTTTGATGGGAGCGCCCACCAGCGTGCCGCCCTCACCGTGATCTTTGGTTTCCTTGCGATTGTAGGCAAATGGGTAGTTGTGCCCTAACCTTGCGAGCTCCATGCTCACCGCCGCTACAAGCGGGATGCCTTTGTAAGCTGGGCCAAAAAGCATGTCGAATTGAATGCCGCTTTGCAAAATGCTCTGTGCATAGAAGTGCGCTAGCTTGAGCAGCTTCGCGCCATCGTCAAACAGCCCAGCGTTAAAAAAGTAGGGGCTCATGCGCCCAGCCTTGGTTTTGAACTCGCCAAAGCGCAAAACGCCCGATTCGACGGAAAATCGCACAAAATCAACCGCTAAATCATCTTGCTCTTTGGCCTTGCTCAAAGCACGTTCCTTATGAATAAAAACCTGTTTCGCATCACCAGCCTCAATTTCAACGGCATTCGCTCTGCGGCCACCAAGGGCGTTGCAGCTTGGGTTGAAACTACTGCACCTGATTGTATGTGTGTGCAAGAGGTCAAAGCGCAGGCTGCTGATCTGGGCGACTTGGCATCACTTGGCGGCATGACAGGACACTTCCAGTTTGCCGAGAAGAAGGGCTATAGCGGCGTGGGCGTGTACACGCGGCATGCGCCCAGCGATGTGATCATTGGTTTTGATGCTGGCGAGTTCGACAATGAAGGGCGCTACGTGGAGCTGCGCTTTGATACGCCTGCGCGCAAATTCTCCATTATCAGCAGCTACTTTCCCAGCGGCTCCTCAGGCCCCGAGCGGCAAGAAGCAAAGTTTCGCTTTCTGGGTCTGATGTTTCCTCATCTCGCAGAGCTGCGTAAAAAACGTGAGTTTGTGCTTTGCGGTGATATTAATATCGCTCACACCGAGAAAGATTTGAAAAACTGGAAATCGAATCAGAAAAATAGTGGCTTCACGCCCGAGGAGCGCGCTTGGATGACGAAGCTACTTGATGCAAATAGAGCGGGCGGCAGCCTCGTAGATGTCTATCGCCAGCTGCATCCCGAGACGACGGACGATTGCTACACTTGGTGGAGTCAGCGCGGCCAAGCCTATGCGAAGAATGTGGGCTGGCGGCTGGACTATCACTTGGCCACGCCAGCAATAGCCGCCTCAGCCAAAGAAGTAGATATTTACAAAACCGAAAAATTCTCGGATCACGCCCCGATTACAGTGGGCTACGATTTCAAACTCTGATCTCCAAAATGACTTCAAAAAGTCATTTCTAGGGTTTCACTGGAGGCGCAGTAGTCTCATGCCTCTAAAAAGAGCGCTTAAAGCCCCCTCAACTCACATCAATGCCGGATTTGCTGCAAAATAGCACGATCGTTCTATTTTTGAAACAAGCATCGCATTATGGCTATCGCCTCCCTCGCCAAAGCCCAAGAAGTCGCCATCAGCAAAGGGCAACTCAAGGGCGAGAAAACCAAAGCCGTCATCGTTGACGCCGCTTTGGGTTTGGCAACGCAAATTGGCCTAGAAGGCCTTTCCATTGGTGCGCTCGCCGAAGTTACTGGCATGAGCAAATCAGGCGTGTTTGCACATTTTGGCTCACGCGAGGAGCTGCAAATCTCTGTGGTGCGCGAGTATTTCTATCGCTTTGAGCAAGAGGTTTTCTATCCTGCAATGGATGTCAAGCGTGGCTTGCCTCGTCTGAATGCATTGTTTGCCAACTGGATGAAGCGCACCTCGGTGGAGATTGATTCGGGTTGCATTTTCATCAGCGGTGCAGTGGAGTTTGATGATCGCCCAGGCCCGGTACGCGATGCGATTGCATCGTCGGTGCGCACTTGGCTGGCAGCGATGGATCGCGCAGTGCGCCAAGCGCAAGAGCTGGATCAATTGCAAGAAGCTGCCGATCCCGCGCAAATTTTGTTTGAAATTCATGGCCTGATTTTGGCGCTGCATTACGAAGCGCGCTTCTTGAAATCGCCCGGCTCTATTGATCGCGCTGTCAAAGGCTTTAACAGCATCCTAGAACGCTACGCCACTTCATTTTTGAAGGCAAATGAGCGTATTGCGCCCACAGAAACTGCGTGAAGTGCTACTAAATTAGTAGTAAACCACTCTTCTTTTATAACCCATTTTGTTTGACCCACGGGAGCCCACCATGCCAACTTACACCCCACCGATCCGCGATATGCAATTCGTTATGAACGAAGTGTTCAACATTGCAGATGATCTCAAAGCTATTCCTAGATACGCTGATGCCGATACAGACACGATCAACGCTGTGCTCGAAGAAGGCGGAAAATTTGCCAGCGAGGTGGCGTTTCCGCTCAACATCAGCGGCGATCAAGAGGGCTGCAAGCTTGATCGTTCTACGCATGAAGTCACCACACCCAAGGGCTTCAAAGAGGCTTACGCAAAATACGTCGAAGGCGGCTGGCCAGCGCTCTCCTGCGATCCAGAATTTGGCGGCCAAGGCTTGCCACTGGTGGTGAACC
>JAYSRZ010000556.1:0-2807 GCA_043720775.1 Variovorax sp.
CGCCTCCGAGCTGCTAAACACATTCGGGATTTGAAGCAAACCATTGCTATCTTGAATCGCATACCAAGGCAGCGCAAGATAGGCCAGCAAGCCAATGAATAGCCAAGCCACGATGGCGCGATTCGGATGCGCGCTGGAATCAGTGATGTTTTGGTTCATATTTTTAGTGTGACGTTTACTGTAGAAAGACAGCCCCTCTTCATGCACGAGTCTTCCAACCTCGCAAGGCGGCTCAGCGTGCTTGAGAGCTCACTTCTTTTTCCCATCTATCAATCAGGCGGCGGCGCTCTGCACTCGCGCCATATTTTGCTAAATCATAGGTAATGAATTTCGCACCCTTCACATTCGGCGCGCCTTCGGGCGCAGGGGTGCTGCGGTTCGATGGGAATTGATACGAGCGCGACGTGGCTGCCACGCGTTGGCCTGCTGGAGACAAAGCCCAATCATAGAATTTCTTGGCTTCTTGTAAATGCGGCGCACCTTTGATAATGCTCATCGCCCCTACGCTATAGCCCGTGCCTTCGCATGGCGCAACGTAAGCCACAGGGAATTTTTGCTCGGCTTCTTGCGCGGCGTTGTGCAAAAAGCTCACCGACACTGCGCTTTCGCCTTTTGCAACCGCCTTGATCGGCCCCAAGCCTTGACGCGAATAGGTGTTGATATTCTTGTGCATCGCTTTCATAAAAGCAAACGCGCCTTCTTCGCCCATGATCTGCACAAAAGTGGCAATCGCTACGTAGCTCGTGCCGCTGGATTGCGCGTTTGCCATTTGCACTTCGCCTTTGTAAATCGGGCTAGCCAAATCTTTCCAGCATTTTGGCGCGACCAGCTTCTTTTTGGCGAGCAACTCGGTGTTGTAGGCAATGCCCAGCACCTCTGAATACAAGCCCACAGTTTTGTAGCCGGTCGCTTTCGCAGCTTCTTGCGCCCACGGATGTAATTGCGCGAGCACCGGAGAACGATATTCAAGCGTCAAGCCCTGCTCTGCCGCTTGAAAATGCGGATCAGACGTGCCGCCAAACCAAACATCAACCTTTGGGCGCTCTTTCTCCGCCACAATCTGCGCGAAAGATTCACCCGTGGGCTTGTTGATCACGCTGACTTTCACGCCGCTCAAGCGCTCATAAATGGCGGCCGCATTGCGGCACCATTCAGGATTCATACTGCAAACAATATTGACTTGCTGCGCCTGCACCGAACTACACACAACGATGCCCAAAAAAGCCATCGCACGAAAACAATGGCGCAAAGATATGGACATCATCAAAACGCTATGAATTCGTGCAGGCATCAAGTCGTCGATCAACGCGGCAAAGAATTAACTTCTTTTTCCCACTTCGTAATCAAGCGCCGACGCTCAGCCGATGCACCGTATTTCGCGTAGTCGTAATTGATGAATTTGATTTTCTTGAAATCAGGAATGCGCGGATCGTTCTTCGCTGATTTGTTGGATGGCACTTGAAATTGCTTCGCAGCGACCGCCATTTCTTGAGCGCCGGGAGTCAAAGCCCATTCGTAGAATTTCTTGGCCGCTTCCAAATTGCGCGTGCCTTTGATGATGCTCATCGAGCCAATCTCAGCGCCTGTGCCGTCTGTTGGCGTAGCCGTCTCAAGCGGGAAGCCTGCCATTTTCTCGCCCACGCCATCGTGCACGAAGCTGATCGATACCGCCGTCTCGCCGCGCGCGGCAGATTTGATCGGGCCGGTGCCTGAGCGCGTGTATTGGCTGATGTTTTTATGCAGCGCTTTCATGTAATCGAAAGCTTTGTCTTCGCCCATCAGTTGCACGAGCGTGGCCACCATGGTGTAGGCTGTACCGCTAGAGCCGGGGTTGGCCACTTGAATGTCGCCTTTGTATTCGGACTTGATCAGATCAGTCCAGGCTTTCGGTGCGGGCAGCTTTTTCTTGGCGAGCAATTCAGTGTTGTAGCCAAAGCCGAGCGGGCCGGAATAGATGCCCACGGTTTTGAATTTCGACTGCTCAGCCTGCTGCTGCGCCCATGTGTGCAGCTGCCCCATCGATGGCGATTTGTATTCCAACGTCAAGTTTTGCTCAGCAGCTGCCAAATGCGGATCGCCTGTGCCGCCAAACCAAATGTCGGTTTTTGGATTGTCTTTCTCCGCAATGATCTGCGCAAGCGCTTCGCCCGAGCCTTTCATCGTCATGTTGACTTTCGCTCCCGTGGTCTTCGCATACACGGTAGTGATCATGTTGCACCACTCAGCTTGCACCGAGCAAATGATGTTGACGGTTTGCGCTTGCAGCGCACCGGAAGCCAGGGCAATGGCGGATAACAACAAAAATTTCTTCATTCGAAACTCCAAAAATAGATAAGCCAATTCAATAAACATCGTGACAGTCACTGTAATGTCATATCACTGATTCAGACGACAGGGAAAACACGGTCAAAGTGATTTCTTGAACGCCTGCAAACGCTGATCGACCCGCGCGAGCTGCGCGGCTTTGTCAGTTGCGCTCAGAGCGCCATTGCCTTCAATCGCTGCGCGCTCTGCACCGAATTTGAATTCCGTCACAGGATCGAGCAATTTGTTGTCTGCGGGGATGAAATTGCGGATGCCGCTGGCTTTTTTGAAGAGCTCTTTCTCAGCCGCATCCGTCTTCGCGTAATCCAAAAAGATGGCTTGCATTTTTGCTTTGTGCGCAGCGGGCGTGCTCGCGCGCGTCATCAATACATCGTTGGGCACGAGGGGTGATTCCCAGAGCACGCGGATGCCACTCTTGGCTTCTGGCGTGCGCTCTTGGAATACGGCCAAATCAGTGGTGTTGTTCACCGCCACATCCACCT
>JAYSRZ010000557.1:0-7876 GCA_043720775.1 Variovorax sp.
AGTGGACCGAAGCCGGAGTCTGCAGCTTGATTCTCTAGCCAATTGTTTTGTGAATCAGAGAAATCTTGCACGCTGATTTCAGGCTTTTGCTTGCGCAAAAAATCAATCGTCCGGCTGCGCGCAAGCGTGAAGAGCCAGGTGCGAAATTGCGCGGTTTGCTCACCGCTTGCGGCGTTGTCCACATAGCGCACAGCCTGCTGAGTCACCGTGATCCAAGTGTCTTGCATCACATCTTCGGCAGCCGCTGCATCGCGCAAACTTTTCACAATGAATCTCCACAGCGCTGTCTCATGCCGCTTGAGCAAGATTTCGAAGGCTGCCATCTCGCCAAGCGCATAGCGCTGCATCAAGGCAAGGTCGGAGGGCTCGAGATCTGTACTCACGCGACAATGATAGGCGGCTTTTGTTCAATATCGCACATGCGGATCGGGCACATAGCCCAGCGGTGAGCCAGGAAAAGCGTTGGGCCCACGCTCTAAGCTCGGGCTAGGGATCACGCCGAGTGCCACGAGATTGGCCTGGCTGTCGTAGCGGATGCGAATGATCTCATCGGGCTGGTCGCTCTTGCGAATGAATTGCGTGCGCGTGACGACAGATTGCTCGCGTGCGCCGTGGGCTGTGCCAAGCTTTGGTGTGGGCTGAGGCATTGCAGATGCGCTGGCGCGCTCGCGCTCGTCAGCGTGCGGCATGATTTTGCTGCTGGCATCTTTTTGCGGCATCGCAGCGCTGGGCATCGGCAATTCATGCCGCTGCGAGATCACCGGCGGCGCATGAATCACGACGGGCGGCCGCTCGCGAAACAGCGCCACACCAATCACGCCCATATCACGCGGTTTGCCGATACGCTCGGCGTAGCTCTCGCCCGGCGACGCTGTAAAGACAAAGGCTGCCACTTGACGATCACTCTTGCGCCAGCCTTCAATCCCATAGCGCTGTCCGCTTTCAAACACATATCCCGATTGCCCAAAATCTGCTGTCTCGCCAGATAGCACATTGAGTCCATCGACAGACGTGACGGCCAACAGGCGCGGCCCGCGAGAATTGCGAATCTGAATCGAATATTTCGCCCCTGGAATTCCTGCCACCCAATACTCGCCGGCATGTGAGTAAACAGGAATAGCTTGCCCTGTAGAGCGGTCAATCACGTTGACATCGGCCACTCGTCCAACGGCCAAAGCCTGTAACGCAGCACTGGCTAAAGCAGTAACAAGCAAAGATTTGAGAAATATACGTTTCATAAAAGCTCCTAAATAGTCTGGAGCTTGTTAAACGCAGGACACTCTACAAACGGGGTTAATGTTTCACATTAATTCACGACAAGGGTTTTTACTGAGAAGTATCGTAAGTTTACTAACAGCTATTCCGGTATGCGATATAAGCTATCCGATCAGATGGCTAGTCACCGGCAAAAGATTCACCGATACTCATTTTGTCTAGACCGACTTGGACATTTTTTTCACTAGGAGACAAATATGAAGACTCAAAGCGCCGCAAAAGGCGAGATCCAAAACAAGCCCGCACGCCGTCGCTTTCTACAAGGGGCAGCCGCAGCAACTGCAATGACCGTGCCCATGGTGGCCACAGCGCAAACCACCACGCTGCGCTTTCAAAGCACTTGGCCCGCCAAAGATATTTTCCATGAATACGCCAACGACTTCGCCAAAAAAGTCAATGATATGGCTAGCGGCAAACTCAAAATTGAAGTCTTGCCTTCTGGCTCCGTCGTCCCAGCATTCCAGTTGCTTGACGCTGTAAACAAGGGCACGCTCGATGGCGGCCACGGCGTGCTTGCTTATCACTACGGCAAAAACACAGCGCTCGCGCTGTGGGGCTCAGGCCCAGCCTTCGGTATGGATCCCAACATGGTGCTTTCATGGCATCAGCACGGCGGCGGTAAAGCGCTGCTCGAAGAGTTGTACAAATCCATCAACATCGACGTGGTGTCGTTTGTGTATGGCCCGATGCCCACGCAGCCACTGGGCTGGTTCAAAAAGCCTATCGCCAAGGTAGAAGATCTGAAAGGCCTGAAATACCGTACCGTGGGCTTGGCAGTCGATATCTTCACGGAGTTGGGCGCTGCAGTGAATCCGCTGCCGGGCGGCGAGATCGTGCCAGCGCTGGATCGTGGCTTGATTGATGCAGCTGAATTCAACAACGCCACCTCGGATCGCTTGTTGGGCTTCCCGGATGTTGTGAAGAATTGCATGCTGCAATCTTTCCATCAAAGCGGCGAGCAGTTTGAAATTTTGTTCAACAAGGGCAAATTTGATGCATTGCCGGCTGAGCTGAAATCCATCATCAATTATTCTGTGCAAGCATCGAGTGCTGAAATGAGTTGGAAGGCCATTGAGCGCAACTCCAAAGACTATGACGAAATGAAAAAGCAAGGCATTAAGTTTTACAAAACGCCTGACTCCATTTTGCGTGCTCAACTGGCCGCTTGGGACAAAGTCATTGCCAAAAAATCTGGTGAAAATGCGTTGTTCAAAAAGGTACTGGAATCGCAGCGTACGTTTGCAGAGCGAGCAGGCCGCTGGCAAAACGACTACATGGTCGATTTCAAGATGGCCTACAACCATTACTTCTCAGGCAAAAAATCCTGATTATCAGGTTTTGTAAGCAAAGAAGAGGTTGACCAACCTGCCTTGCGAAAAACGCAAGGCAGGTTATTTTTTTAGTTGTTTCTCAGAAAATTTCATTGATGTCGGTACAAAAATTTCTACATAGCATCGACCACATCAGCAGCTGGATTGGCAAAGCGTTTGCTTGGCTGATCGTCGTTTTGATGTTGCTGGTCGTCGTTGAAGTGTTTAAGCGCTATGCGCTTAATGCGCCTACGGCTTGGGTGTTTGATGCGAGCAATATGCTCTACGGCACGCTCTTCATGATGGGAGGCGCCTACACCCTTGCACACGATGGGCATGTGCGTGGTGATTTTTTATACGGCAATTTCAAACCGCGCACGCAGGCGACGATTGATCTTGTTTTGTTCATCGTGTTTTTCCTGCCTGGCATCGGTGCGCTGACTTGGGCGGGCTATACGTACGCCAGCGAGTCGTGGGTCATCAGAGAGCAAACCTTCAATGCCGATCCGCTGCCGCTGTATCCATTCAAAGCCATCATTCCTTTCGCGGGCGCGATGGTGATGCTGCAAGGCGTTGCAGAAATTGTCCGTTGCATCGTTTGCCTTAAAACCGGCGAATGGACGCCGCGTTTGCCCGATGCGCAGGAAGCGGATGTGGTGGGGCAGCAGCTTGCCGGAAGTGAAACGATTGACGAGGCCACCAAAGCGATGGCTATTGAGCAATCCAAAGGCGTGAAAGGTTAAATCATGAGTAACGCTGCAATGGGGCTAGTGATGCTCGGCCTGATCATCGTTGTGATCATGATGGGTTTTCCTACCGCTTTCACCTTGATGGGCTTGGGCATGGCATTTGGCTTTTATGCCTTCTACGATCCAAGCATGCCTTGGCTAGACAACAAGATTTTTAATCTGATGGTGCAGCGCGCTTTTGGCGCGATGACGAACGACACGCTGCTCTCCATTCCGCTTTTTGTGCTGATGGGCTACATCATGGAGCGCGGCGCTTTGGTGGACAAAATGTTTACCAGTGTGCAATTGGCCTTCCGTAAATTGCCCGGCTCACTCGCCGTAACCACGCTGGTGATCTGCACCTTTTGGGGTATTGCTTCTGGCTTGGTGGGCGCTGTCGTGGTATTGATGGGAGTCATCGCGATGCGCCCGATGCTGAACGCGGGCTATGACACGCGGCTGGCTGCTGGCGTCATTACCGCTGGTGGCACGCTTGGCATTTTGATCCCGCCTTCGGTGATGATTATTGTGTATGCAGCAGTGGCGGGGCAATCGGTGGTGAAGCTGTATGCGGCGGCTATGTTCCCCGGCTTCTTTCTGGCGTTCCTCTATTTGGTCTATGTGATTGGTTGGGTGTTGATCAATCCAAAGATCGCGCCGAGATTACCTGCTGATCAAATGCGCGCCCCTGTGCCGTCTTGGCTGCAAGCTGTTGGCGCTCAATATTCGCCGCGTATTTTGCCTGCGCTGCTGAAAGCGCTTGTTTCTCCGGGTAAAGCCATTGCTGCCAATGTTGGCCTCAGTTGGTTCAAGCTCGCCAAAGCTTTAGGCACTGCTCTGATCCCCGTTCTTTTGGCGGCGGTAACGATGGGCGCGACTTGGTGGTACGTTGTCATTCATTCTCAGAAAGACAACAACACTGCCGCGCAGACGACGCAGATGGTGTCAAATACCAAGGGCACCGAAGCGAAAGCTCCTGTTACTGAGACAAATTTGCCAGCAAGTTCAGGCGGCGTGCAAGAGCCAACGAGCACGACAGAAAAATCATCCAGCAATTCAAGCGGTATCGAGGCACCACCGGGATCAGATGACGAAAAATCCGCCAAGAAAGAATCTGCAGACGAGCCACTCAAAGAAATGAGCGCGGGTGAGAGCGTGAATGCGCCCAAGACGGAGGCTGTACCGCAGAGTTTCTACACGGGTTTTTGGATCGTATGCGCATTGATGGCAATGCTCCTGGTTTATTACTACTGGACATTCGATGGCGAGCAGTTTGAAATTCTGCGTATGCTGATCTCATCCGTTATGCCGCTGGGGATTTTGACCTTTATTGTGCTCGGTGTGATTTTGTTTGGCATCACCACGGCCACAGAATCCGCCGCAGTGGGCGCGGCGGGAGCATTCCTGATGGCTTGGTCTGCAGGCACGCTCAATTTCGAGAAGATCAAGCAAGCCGTTTTCTTAACGGCGAAGACCACCTCGATGGTCTGCTGGCTTTTTGTAGGTTCAGCTTTGTTCTCTGCTGTGTTTGCGATTTTGGGCGGGCAGACCTTGGTGGAGAAATGGGTGCTGGCGATGGATCTCTCGCCAATTCAATTCATGCTGCTGTCGCAAGCGATCATCTTCATTCTGGGCTGGCCTCTGGAGTGGACGGAGATTATCGTGATCTTCGTGCCGATCTTCTTGCCGCTGCTCACGCATTTCCAGATTGATCCAATCCTGTGGGGTGTGTTGGTGTTTGTGAATCTACAAGCCGCCTTCCTCTCGCCGCCTGTGGCCATGTCAGCCTTCTACTTGAAGGGGGTGTCGCCGCCGCATGTCACGATCAATCAGATCTTCGCGGGCATGATGCCTTACATGCTGATTGTGATTTTGTGTATGGTGCTGATGTATATCTGGCCAAGTCTCACACTCTGGCTGCCACGTTATCTGTACGGCGCTTGAAGCTTTACTGATTGACGCGCAACACTGCGCGTACAAAGCCGTGATCGGAGCGAGACCGATCACGGCCTTCTTGCAAGTGATCGTTGAAATAATCCACACGCCGCACATCGCCGATGCTGTATTTGCTGCGCGGTAAAAACTCTTCGCTCACAAAAATCTGATCGAGCACTTCCGGGCTGCCCTGATGCACATGGCTGTAGGCCACATCACGCTTGAGTGCCATCTCGCCTTGCACTTCATAAGCATTCCAGAGCGCCACATCGCGCGCGCCTCGGTCGTACACCACCTCGCCCGTGGCTGCAATGATTTGCGTTGTCACGCTGTGCGGGCCATCGTTGAAATCACCCATCACGATGAGCGGCTCGTGCGTGCGCTGCAAGACATCAGCCACGATATGGCGCATGGCTGCAGCTTCTGCGCCGCGCATCATGAGGCTGCGCAGGGTGGCCAGCGCCAAGATTTTTGGGTCTTCTCGATCTTCTTGCGGCTCGCCTTTGGCGTCTTGTAAAAACTTTGGCCGTTTACTTTTCATGTGCGCCGTGAGCATATGCACCACCTGCCCATGCTTCATGCGTAGCGTAGCCAGCAGAGGAGGGCGCTCGAATTTGGCATGCTCGCCCACGCCGGGGATTTGAATGCGCAAACTTGCTGGGAATTCTGCAAACGATTGCAGTTTCTCCACATCGAGCCGTGTGACGAAGCCGACGCGCGGTGTGTTCTGTGCTCCATTGTTCTTTTCATCGTTCTCCGCCCCCGGCACAGCTACAGTGCTGTAGCGCAACCCCGAGCGAGCAACAGCTGCCTTGATCGCCGCTTCATCCCATACTTCCTGCACAGCGAGCACATCCGCATTGAGCGCCGCAATCCGCCCACCTAACCAATCGATCTTGCGCTCAAACTCATTGTGCGAATAAGTGTCCTGATTCGCATAAAACGTGCGCCCTGGATTGGCCAAATTCAGCACATTGGCCGTGGCAATAGTAAGCGTGGTGACCATGCGCTGGTCGGGCGAGGTGTTTGTGTTCATGCCGCATTATGTGCGGACTTGGCTCACTAACTCTGCAACTGGCCAGATAGCAAAACCGTTTGCCCTGCAACACCTTTACGCACTTGCCGAAGCAAAGCGGCTGCCACATCGCCAGCTTGCACGGCTTTGTAATTGCTGGGGATAAGAGAGTTGAAAAGGCTCATCGCGACGAGTGCGATTTTCTCGCCGGGGCGGACGTTTTGTTGCAAGGCTTCGCGGTCACCGGCGAGGAAGGAAGGGCGGACTACTGTGACGCTTTGGTAGCCGAGTTTTGAAACCGCGTCTTCCATCTCGCCTTTGACTCGGTTGTAGAACACACGCGATGCGCTGCTCGCGCCCATCGCCGAGATGACTCCCAATTTCGTAGCGCCTCGCGCAGTTCCTGCGCGGGCTACAGCCAAAAAGGCATCAAAATCTACCGCACGGAAAGCCTCTTGACTGCCAGCTACTTTGATCGTCGTGCCTAAGCAAATATACACCTCGGAGAGCTGCGGCAAAGGCAAGGCTTGCGCAGATGCCGTGCCAAGCTTGGCAAAATCCACCACATAGCTTTGCAGCTTCGCGTGCGATTGTGCAGACGGCTTGCGCACGAGGCTATGCACCTCGCGGCAAGCGTTGTCTTTCAATAAAAGAGCTAGCAGCTCCTTACCGACCAGGCCAGTTGCCCCCGCGATCAGAGCCACCGCTCCCGCTGTTGCCGTTGCCGTTGTTTCCGCGCGATCCGCCGAATGAGTTGCCATTTGAGTTGCCTCCAAAACTACCGCTACCAGATCCACTGCTACCACCACCGCCGCCTGAACGGCCTCTACCACCACCACCACCACCACCACCACCGTTGGAATTCCTGCCACGGCTAGCAAAGCCATCGACGTTTGTACGCATCGGATCGGGTTGTCCGCCGCCTCCATGCCCACGTGCAGGTGCATGTGATGGCGTGCGCGATGGCGTGCGTGCGGGGGCAGATGAGCGACCACCGCCACCGCCGTTACCACCACGGGCGCCTGCATTGCCGCCTCTTCCACCACCGGCAGCACGTTCACCCTCTTTGCGCGTGTTGATCCGCTGCATCATCTCGCGCCGAGCATTTTTGCCAGCCGCTGACATTTCATCGCGGCTCGGTGCTTTGCCCGCACCGCCCCAAATCACTTGTCGTCCCATCGCCATCGGCTCGGCTTTCTCGCCTTGCACAGGGCCAAACTCTGGCATGTCTTCGCGCGGGATACGCTGCTTGGTGAATTTCTCAATGTCTTGCATGAAGCCTTCTTCATCCAAACACACGAGGCTCACGGCATAGCCATCTTTGCCCGCGCGGCCTGTGCGGCCAATGCGGTGGACGTAATCTTCGCTCACATTAGGAATTTCATAATTCACCACGTGCGGCAGTTCATCAATATCAATGCCGCGTGCGGCAATATCGGTGGCTACCAAGGCGCGCAATTTGCCGCTTTTGAATTCAGCTAGCGCCAGCGTGCGAGCTGTTTGGCTTTTATTGCCATGCAATGCCATCGCGCTGATGCCTTGCTTTTCTAAATATGCGGCCACATCGTTCGCGCCAAATTTCGTGCGCGTGAACGCCAGCACTTGATTCCAAT
>JAYSRZ010000558.1:0-2776 GCA_043720775.1 Variovorax sp.
GACAGAAGCGCCGGCAAAGAATTGTTGCCACACAACAATCGCATTGCCCCGAGTGTCCATAGCGACCTGAGGATTGGCCGCATCGTCTGCCCCGGCATCCAGCACTGTGGCAGCGCCCCATCCCACGCCGGCTGTGTAGGTTTTTGCATAGATATTAAGATTGAAGCCTTCAAATTGCTGCCAGACCGCGACCGCATTGCCCGTGGTGAAATCCGTGGCGATTTGAGGATTGGTCGCAGCTCCACTCAGCGTTTCTAAAAGCGCAGGTTCGCTCCATTTTTTGACCGCATCTGTTGGGGCCTTGCAAATGTAAGAAGTCGCCGTAACTTCACTATTTTGCAAGCTACCGTCGCGGCTCAAATCCAGCCCGCTTTCTACCTTCAGGCCACCTGCTGGGCAATTTGCCCCTGCTGGCTCAGGCGTGGTGAGGATTAAGCTATTGAAGCCTGCAGCCCCAGTGCCGCCCACTGCGCCTGGCGTGCCCGGCGCTCCAGGTGTGCCAGTCGTGCCTGTTGCGCCATTACATGCATAGCTCGTCTGCGTCACTTCCGCCGGCTGCAGCGAACCATCGCCGCTCGTATCCGCCCCCGATTGAATGCGGATGCCGCCTGATGCGCAATTCGCGCCGGCTGGCTCAGGCGTGGTGCGCACCAGATTGGCCACCGCAGCCGCGCCCGGCGCGCCGCCTGCGCCCACTGCGCCAGCCGCCCCATTGCAAATAAAGCTCGTGCCCGTGATCTCAGCGGGATCAAGAGAGCCACTGCTATCCAAATCCAAGCCCGATTGCACGCGCGTGCCGCCAGCGGCGCAATTAGCGCCTGCAGCTTCAGCCGAGCTTTTGACCAAAGCGGTGTTGCCATTCGTGCCGTTGCTGCCATCGCCGCCGCCGCAGGCGGCGAGGATGCAGGCGGCTGAAACTATGGCGAGGGCTGCTAAGCCAGTTCGCGGAGGTGTATGGCTAAGCGTGTTGGCTCGTGAGCCAATGAATAAGGATGTAAGTAACATGGTTAGTTTTCTTTCTTTAAATGACCAGTCCAAATAAGCTACAAAATATATTTTATCCATCCAATATGCAACTCGCAAGTGACTAAAGTCACTTTTCATGACGATTCAACAGGCCTTGAGGTAAGTATTTGTTGCAAGAAGGAAGATTAGGCAGGCTGTTGGGATCCGATCTGGGGCGAGACGACAAACAAATTATTTGTACTTGCAATAAGTACAAATTAATATATATTTATACTTTATGGAAGACTCAATATCTCAAAATATCGCGCCGCAAAAAGATCAAGAGAGCTATCGCGTTGTGATCCGCCAAAAAATCGTGGACAGCATTGCGCGCCCCATGCCTGCGCTCACGCTGCGAGACACTTGGCTACCAGCGGTGAGCAAAAAAGCCATAGCGGTGATCGGCATGCGCCGCGCTGGCAAAACATCTTTGCTCTGGCAAATCATGGCGCATCAGCTTGACGCTGGCTTGCCGCGCGAAGCGCTGGTGTATTTCAGCTTTGAAGACGAGCGCTTGGCAGGCATGGCTGCTTTGGATTTGCAGCTCGTGCTGGAAGAATATTTCAAGCTTCATCCGCAACGCCGAGATCGCGAAAAAACTGTCTTCCTGCTCGATGAAATTCAGCTCATCCCCGGCTGGGAGGGCTTCGTGCGCCGCGTTCTGGATACCGAGACGATTGAGCTGTATCTCTCCGGTTCATCTGCCAAGCTGCTCTCACGCGAGATTGCCACCAGCATGCGCGGCAGGGCGTTAGAAGCGATCGTCACGCCGTTTAGCTTTCGCGAAATGCTGCGGCATCATGCTGCGCTGCTCGATCAGCCTCCAGCAAAATGGACGAAAGCGCAGCGCTCAGGCCTGCAACATCAACTCATGCAATATCTCGCGCACGGCGGCTTTCCCGAGGTGCAGGATCTCTACGGAGCACAACACGCGCGCCAAAGAGCGGAGCTGCTAAAAAGCTATGTCGATGTCGTGCTGCTGCGCGATGTGATCGAGCGCCATAACGTAAGTCAGCCCCAAGTGCTGCGCTGGCTCGTGCAGCAGCTGTTGGGCAATGCGGCGGGCGCATTCAGCATCAATAAATTCTTCAACGATCTCAAATCGCGCGGCGTGGCTGTGGGCAAAGAGCGGCTGCATGAATATCTGGCGCATTTGGAAGATACGTTTTTAGTGACTAGCATCAGCATCGCAACAGATTCGGAGCGCCGCAGGCAGGTCAATCCCCGCAAGTCTTATCCCGTTGATACTGGCCTTTCCGCCTTGTTTGAGCTTAGCGGCAAGCCCAACACGGGTCACGCGCTAGAGACTATCGTGTTGCATGAATGCATGCGCCGAGGCATGAAACTGACCTACGTGCGCACCGCGCAAGGCTACGAAGTCGATTTTCTGGCTACACGCTTCGATGGGCAAACGATGCTCATCCAAGTCTGCGCAGATATCAGCGACAAAGCTACTTTTGAGCGCGAGACCCGCGCCTTGCAAGAGGCAAAGCTTGAACACCCCGCCGCGCAATGCCTGCTCATCGTGTTGGAGCCTCCGACTCGCACGGTTGAAATAGCAGGCATCCAAATTGTGCTGGCGGTGGATTGGCTGCTAGAAGACGTTATGGCCTAAACGCTATAAATTGAGTAGCACTAAGCGCATATAGGGCGGGCGATAAAGGCATAAAAGGCTTTGAATAAACTGAGTGCTTGCTTGCATTAACAGCCGATCACAAGGTAAAACAAAGAAACCGCCAAGGCATGCGTCTTGGCGGTTTCTTTGTCGCAT
>JAYSRZ010000559.1:0-2773 GCA_043720775.1 Variovorax sp.
AGCGCCTGTGATCATGGTGAGCGGCAGAACGTATGCCGTTGAGCAGCGTTATCGCCCGTATGAAGAAAGCAGAGATTTCGATGCCAACGACGCGATGGCAGATGCGGTGGATGAGCTCTGGCCGGGCTCGCCGCGCGGCGATATCTTGATTTTCCTGCCCGGCGAGCGCGAAATCCGCGAAGCGGCGGATCATCTGCGCAAGCATTGCGCGAAGAAACCCGGCAGGCAAAACGTGGATGTGCTCCCACTGTTTGCTCGTCTCTCGCAAGCCGAGCAAGAAAAGATTTTTGAACCCGATGGCAGGCCGCGCATCGTGCTCGCTACCAACGTGGCGGAGACCTCGTTGACTGTGCCCGGTATTCGATATGTGATTGACGCAGGCACAGCGCGCATGAAGCGCTACAGCTTTAAAAACAAAGTCGAGCAGCTGCTGATTGAATCGATTTCGCAAGCGGCAGCCAATCAACGCGCGGGCCGTTGCGGGCGTGTGGCTGAGGGCATTTGCATTCGCTTGTATGACGAGCAAGATTTCTCAAACAGGCCGAGGTTTACGGATCCTGAGATTCTTCGCTCGTCGCTTGCCAGCGTGATCTTGCGCATGAAATCGCTGCATCTCGGTGTGGTGGAAGATTTCCCGTTCATTGATGCGCCAAGCAAGCGCGCGATTGCCGATGGCTATCAGCTTTTGCAAGAGCTCGGTGCTGTCGATGAACTGAACGAGCTGACTCGTCTTGGCGCAGAGCTTGCAAAATTACCTCTCGATCCTCGCGTAGGCCGCATGATCTTGGAAGCCAAATCACGCAGCGCTTTGAGCGAAGTGCTCATCATTGCGTCTGCTTTAAGTTTGCAAGATGTACGCGATCGCCCGATGGATATGCAGCAAAAGGCCGATGAAGCGCATAAGAAGTTTGACGATGAGCGCAGCGAGTTTGTGGGCTATCTCAAGCTGTGGAAATGGTTGGATGATGTGCGAGGCGCGGGTGAGAATAAAAGCAGCAACCGCCAATGGGAGCAGCAGCTCAGAAGCAGTTTCGTGAACATCAGAAGAGTGCGCGAATGGCGCGATATTTATTCGCAGCTCGCCAGCACTGTGCAAGAGCTGGGCTTCAAGCCCAGCCAACAGCCAGCCACTTTCGAACAATTACACCTGAGCTTGCTTGCCGGCCTGCTAGGCAACATCGGCTACAAGCAAGACGAAGAAGACCAATGGCTGGGCGCGCGTGGCATCAAATGGCTGCCGCATCCGGGTGCGAATCTCTCGAAGAAGCCGGGCAAGTGGATCGTGTGCGCAGAGCTGGTGGAGACGACGCGGCTCTTTGGCCGAGGCGTGGCCGGCATTGAGCCCAAATGGGTGGAGCAGGTGGCCGATCATTTGCTGAATAAGCAGCTGCTTGAGCCGCATTTTGATAAGCGCGGTGGCGATGTGCTCGCGTATGAGCGAGCCTCGCTTTACGGCTTGCTGATTTACAGCGGGCGCAGAGTGAACTTCAGCAGAGTCGATCCACATGCAGCGCGAGAGATTTTCATCCGCGAAGCGCTAGTCGCAGGCTGCACAGGCGAGATCAAAGAAGCTTGGGATTGCAAGCTGCCTTTCTATGCGCACAACCAGCGCATGGTGCGCCAAGTCGTAGAGCTGGAGCACAAGAGCCGCAGGCAAGATGTGCTCGTCGATGAAGAGCTGATCTTCGCTTTCTACGATCAGCAATTGCCCGCCGAGATGTGCAGCGCGCGCGAACTGGAGGCTTGGTACAAAGCGCATCACGGCGCGAATCCGAAGCTGCTTTACATCTCGCGCGATGAGCTCATGCGCCACGAGGCTTCGGGCATCACGAGTCAAGCTTTTCCCAAGCTCATTCGCCTCGGCGGCGTGGATTGCAAAGCCAGCTACCTGCACGATCCGGGCGATGCGAAAGATGGCATCACAGTAGAGCTGCCGCTGTTTGCTCTGAATCAGGTGAATGAAGAGCGCTGCGAGTGGCTTGTTCACGGGATGCTGCAGCAAAAAGTGCAAGCCCTGCTTAAGAGCTTGCCCCAGCGCCCGCGCTCGCGCCTCGTGCCCCTGCCTGAGAGCGCAGCGCGCCTCTCTGAGATTTTGAATGTGCCCGAGGCATTTGGCAAAGGCTCGCTGGTTGACGCTTTGCTGAAGCTGTGCAAAGAAGCCACGAGCGTGGATATCAAGCGCACCGATTTCAAGCTCGATATGCTCGCGCCGCATATGTTCATGAACTTCCGTGTGGTGGATGAGCATGGCCGGCAGCTTGGCGCGGGGCGCAACTTGGCGGCGATCAAGGCTGAGCTGGGCGGGCAGGCGAGGGGTGCGTTTGCTGCATTGGCACAAATGTCTCAGACTTTGGAGAAAACGCCTTCTGAATCAGTTTTAGAGCAAAAAAATGATCAAAAACCTTCACTCGCCGGCATAGAATATGCGCGGAGTGCTATTAAATCAGGAGTATCAGCATCTCCTGCACCGTCTGCGCCCACCTTCGACGCAGACGCCCGCTACACCGATTGGACTTTCGGCGAGCTCCCCGAATTGCTAGAAATTCGCCGCAAGCTCGGCAAAGATGTGCAAACGCTGATTGGCTTCCCTGCGCTGATTGATCAAACAGACTCAGTCAGCATCGAAGTGTTTGACGAGCCCGGAGTCGCCGCCGCCAAACACCAAGCCGGCCTGCGCAGATTGGTCGCGCTGCAAATCCGCGACGCACTCAAAGACCTTGAGAAGAACATCCCCGAGCTGCAAAAAATGTCCGCCGCCTTCATGCCGCTGGGC
>JAYSRZ010000560.1:0-2760 GCA_043720775.1 Variovorax sp.
CCGGTACATACAGGAGTAAATTGACGTGTCTACTTCTTGCGAGTAGAAGCGGAATGAGGAGATAAGCACACAGCCACAGCGTGGCCTGTTACACTCTACCTCTGCATGCCCTCTCGAGTGCGCAGTCCTGCAACACAGCAAGCGCCGGGACCACTGCTCACACCATGCACAAGCATGCGCAAGCATCTGATTGAAGAAGTGAAAGCATTGCGAAAGTCACGTAGTGCTCCGCATGAGATGAGTCAGGACTCAAGGCGAACCGCTGCCTCACGCGCCGGCCAGCGGGACAGGCTGCCGCCACACCATGCGCGCATCGAAATCGGGGGACCTCCCGAGCATCCGGCACAATGTAGCATGGCCAAACTTCTACCTGTCGGCATGAGAACATCGCACACTGCAGTTGCGGAGGAGGAGGCAAGCGGCACGCGCGCAGGCGAACCTCAGGCAAAATGGCCTGTCTCTCACTCAGCAGCCTGCCGCCGTTGGATGAGCTCGTATCGGCTCGGACGCATCCGCAGGTGCATGGGCATTCATATTTGAGTGCATTCACGTGCGCTGAGAAATTTGCAGCCACATCGCGTGACAATTCGTGCATGAGCACAGCGAACCGCTCGAGAACGGCGGATCCGCTATCCGCTGCGCATCAGCTGTGCTGGCTTAGATGGGGGCGTGTCGATCACGGCAGCAGTCCAGATGACTTCCCAGTCGCTTGCAGCTCTTACTGCACGTGCTGGAGCGATATTGCTCAGTTAGGTTCCCTGCACACTGATGAGTGACTCGACGGCGCCAGCGGCGAGGCGGCTCAGAGGCGGATTTCGCCTCTCACTCACACAGCGGTATGCACACTCAATGTAGCGGGTGTGAGCGGTGCGCATACACTTTCCGCACGCCGCACGAGCCCAACCAAGCGTGCTGACGCATAAAATTGGGTGCCAGACTCGTACTGTTCTAGTGCGGCAGGCGTAGGTGGAGCGGAGCGGCACAGGGCTCAGCCACGCATGTGTGTAGCTAGCTCAGGAGGTGCAGGAGTGCAATCCAGGAGCTGTCAAGCTGATACAAGTTGGCAATTGAGTCCTTGATGGGCCGACAACTGCCCGTTTGATCATCCGACCACGCATTCTCCGACTCGATCTCATCGGTCAGCTAAGGCCGCTGTTGCATTCCTTAGTTGTGTGTGAGGCATGCAAAACTCGCAGGAGTTATTCGAATGCTCCGAAAACTTGATACATCATGCCAATAGAGATGTAAAGTGAGCCCATAGCATCCTTGGCTGGATCCGATGTCGCATTCCTCGACTCGATCCCGTCGGTCAGCTGAGGCCTCCATTGAAATCCGCCCATGTGTGTGCGGCATGCGAAACTCGCAGGAGTGATCGGAATAGTCTGAAAACTTGATACGTTAGGCCAATAAGCCCCTTAAGCGAGCCCATAACACTTTCAACCCCATCCGATGTCGCATTTCCCCTCTAGTTGGCTGCAGGCTCGTCAGAGAGGCCTGAAAATTTCGGTTCGTATTTTGAGAGTGAGGCATGGAGGAAACATGCTGACATGATCAGGGGAGCGTCCCCGAGCATGCCTTGGGGTAGTAGATGAAGGATCCATCGCTAACTCGCATGATTGAGACAACTCGTTTCGTATCATAGCGGCGAGCCAAGCTTAGGCGCCATGCCTCCCATGCGACCTCGCAGCGCACAGTGGCGAGGCCTCAAACCCTCTGGATCAAGAGATACAGCAGCGCAAAGTTCGTCCCGAGATGCGAATAAGGGGAAGTCAGTTAACTGGGGGTCTAAAATCTCATTGGGAGTGAGTGAAAGTGACTTAGGCTCCACTGGAGCGAGACGCATTTCGGCTCACTTGACAATGAGTCAGTACGGGGAAGAATCGATCCGAAGGGGCCTTGTGCATAGCTGTGATGCTTTGTATGAGTGTTTAAAAGAAGTTGACACACCGAAATGAGGGAGATCGAGCTGTCACAGCGAAATCGGTAGCGCCAAGCGTTAGCGCGCCTGAGCGCGCCTCTCAGTGCCGTTAGCTCGTTCGGTGGGCGCATGCACTCAGATCTAGCCAGATGAGCGTTGTCAGCAAGCATCGGGCGGTGTGTCGTGCGTGGGGCACCGGCATTCTTGGTGTGTGTGGGTGTGCATGCGTCTCAGACGCGTCTCAGACCGTCTGAGTCACATGCATGGCTGCTGCGCGTGTGCGGCCTATTTCCGCACGTGCACAGTGAGTTTGTGAGGCTGAGATGCGCGCTGCGCTTGCGCAAGACACTCATTTCCGGGGCAACCCGGTCGCTCTGATCTCTAGTGAGTAGGTTCAACGGCCCGCATGCACGTGGCATCTATGGGCGTCTCCGGATTCCCGCAGTTGCACGCGCACGCGCGCGTCGTTGAGCTGCCTCGCTAGACTTCCGACCGATACAGACGGCATATGCCGTCTACCGAGGGCAGCGACAGCTGCCCATTGACTGCGATCTTGATGTCGCTGCGCGCGCGCAGCCTTGCGCGGCGGTCGGAGTGAGAAAGAGAGGAGCAGTCAATTGCAAGTGAGGGAGCTAGAAGGATGCGACACTGTGAAGCATGCAGCAGCGCAGCTGCAGCAGCAGGAGCGCAGCGTAGGGGAGCGAAGCCTAGGTGTAGGCAAACGGAGGTTGATCGAGCGGAGAGAAGTAGCAAGCTACGAAGCGGAGTGGATGATCAATGGATGTTTGACCATCCGCTGAGCCCCTCGCTGTCCGCTTCGCTGCATATATGTGCTCGTTGAA
>JAYSRZ010000561.1:0-7771 GCA_043720775.1 Variovorax sp.
CGGCGGTGGTGGCGGCTTCGCAGGCAAGAGCTTTGGTGGTGACCGTGGTGGAGATCGTGGCGGTTTCGCGGGTCGCTCTGGTGGCGGCTTTGGCGGTGATCGTCGTGAAGGCGGCGGCTTCGGTGGTCGTCCAAGCGGTGGATTCAATGACCGCTCAAATGGTGGCGGTTTTGGTGATCGCCGCGAAGGTGGTGGCGGTGGTGGTTTTGCAGGCAGGCCTGCAGGCGGCGGCTTCGGCGGTGATCGCGGTGGCGAGCGCAGCAATGACCGTGGTTTTGGTGGAGACCGTCGCGAAGGTGGTGGCGGTGGCGGTGGCGGTGGCGGTGGTTTCGGTGGCAACGCTGGATTCGCAGGCCGCTCAGACAACAGATCTGAAGGCCGCAGTTTCGGCGGCGGCTTTGGTGGCAATGATCGTGGTGGTGATCGCGGCAACGACCGCAGCGAGCAACGCAGCTTCGCCCCGCGCGGTGACGACAATCGCGGCCGTGAAGGCAACTTTGGTGGAGGTTTCGGCGCCGGCAACGGTGGCGCAACTTTCGGCAAAAGCTTCAAATCCCGAGCCCCCAGTTTCGGCGCAGGCGCAGGTGGCAATGGCTTCGCAGACAACAAATTCGCCAAGCCAGCCGGTGATTTCAAAGGCGGCTTCAAAGACGGTTTCAAGGCAGGCCCCAAGCCCTTCGCCAAAGCAGGCTTCAAGCCAGCAGGCAAAAGCTTCGCCAGCAAAGCCCCGCGCAAGCCTTGATGTAGATTTTTTTGCAACCTAAATGGTTGACGCTCTCTTGAAAAGCTGCCCGCACTCCGTGCTCGGCAGCTTTTTTCATGGATTTCCCGTTATCTCTGAAAATAGCGTTTAAGCTAAAGTTTTATGAGTCTCGTTAAATCCAAACAACGCGTCGCTGACCATGGCGAGGTATTCACACCGCCTTGGATGGTGGAGGCTATGTTGGATTTGGTGAAAGATGAAAGTGAGCGCATTGATTCGCGGTTTCTTGAG
Organism: Variovorax sp.; assembly: GCA_043720775.1. Lineage (GTDB taxonomy): Bacteria > Pseudomonadota > Gammaproteobacteria > Burkholderiales > Burkholderiaceae_C > JANMDU01. The sequence goes on from JAYSRZ010000561.1 coordinate 995, forward strand.
ACCGCATGCGGGAGCGGAAACTTCATCGTCAAAATTCTCAAGCGCAAGCTCGCTGCAGTTGAGTTGAAATTCGGAAAATCTGATTTTGAAAAGCAGCATTTTGCGCTGCTCGCCGTCATGTGCATTTACGGCATTGAACTGTTGAAAGACAACATCGCGGAATGTCGAGCTAATGCGCTGGAGGTATTGGCAGAGTATTTGAATCTCAGCGAGACGGATGATCTTTATCTTGCTGCATACCAAGTGCTTTCGGTCAACTTGGTGCATGGCGATGCCATCACGATGCGCTTGCAAGATGGGCAGCACATCAGCTTTGCTGAATGGGGCTATCTCGGCAAAGGCAAATACCAGCGGCGTGATTTTCGCCTAGACACGCTCACAGGCATGGCCGCACATACGAGCCAAGGCTCCCTGTTTGCCAAGCACGAAATCTTCACGCCCATCAAAACCTATCCTGCAATGACCATGCGTGAGCTTGCAGACACACTCAAGGCGGCCGCGTGAGCACGGTAGCTGCATCCATTCCCGTGCTTCGCTGGGCCGCAGGCCGCGCGAGGCTCAGCGATGCTGATTTGTCTGCACGCTTTAGCAAGTGGCTGCAGTGGCTCAGCGGCGAAGCGCAGCCCACATTCAAACAACTCGAAGATTTTGCCCGTGTCACCCACACCGCATTCGGCTATTTTTTCTTGCCGCAGCCGCCCACGCTGACGCTGCCCGTGCCAGACTTTCGCACTGTGCGCGATCAAGCGCTTGCGGAGCCCACCACAAACTTGCTTGACACCCTTTATCTATGCCAACAGCGACAAGATTGGTATCGCGACCATGCGCGAATCCATGGGTTGCAGAGCTTGACGTATGTAGGCAGTGTCAGTTTGCTTGAAGCACCCGAAATCGCTGCAAGGCGCGTGCGTGAAAAGTTAGGCTTGTCTACTGAAGCACGCCGGCAGATCGGCACATGGTCTGACGCACTGCGCCAGTTGATTGCGAAAGCAGAAGACATTGGCATCTTGGTCATGGTTAGTTCCGTGGTGGGCAGCAACAGCCATCGCAAACTAGATGTCGGTGAGTTTCGCGGCTTCGCGCTTGCGGATGAAATCGCGCCGCTGATTTTCCTAAACGGCTCTGACAGCAAAGCCGCGCAAATGTTCACGCTCGCGCACGAGCTGGCGCATGTGTGGCTGGGCGAGACGGGCGTGTCTGACACGCAAGCTGGGCAAGTGCCAGAGCAGCAGATTGAGCGCTGGTGCAACCAGGTGGCCGCTGAGCTACTAGTGCCGCTAGAAGAATTGCGGGCGACCTACCGAAACAACGAATCCATCCCCGATGCCATGCAACGCTTAGCGCGTGAATTCAAAGTCAGTACGCTCGTTGTCTTGCGCCGCTTGTTTGATGCAGGCTTCATCACACAGGCTGCGCTTTGGCAGTACTACCGAGAAGAACAACTTCGCCTTCAAACCCTCAGCGAGGGCAGAAGCGGTGGTGGTGATTTTTACAACAGCCTTGGCGCACGTACCAGCAAGCGCTTTGCCAAAGCCATCGTTGCCAGTACCCTTGAAGGGTTGACCTCGTTTCCCGATGCTTACCGAATGCTCGGTGTGCGTAAGACAGCCACTTTTTACGAAACGGCGCGTGAGTTGGGAGTCATGCAGTGAGCTATCTTCTCGATTCCGACGTATTCATATCAGCTAAGAACTCGCACTACGGACTAGATTTTTGTCCTGCATTCTGGGAATGGTTGGTGCATAAGGCTAACACTGGCACAGTCTTCAGCATCGATAAAGTGGCTGATGAAATTGAAGCCGGTCAAGATGACCTATCGGCTTGGGCAAGAGATCATGGACACGTGCTGTTTCGCCGTACGCCGCCAACGCTTGCTGAGCAATTTACTCAAGTCAGCACATGGGTGACGACGCAAAACTACACGCCCGCTGCCATCAACACCTTCCTGCAAGGAGCGGATTTTTATTTGATCGCTCATGCTTTGGCAGGCCAGCATGTTCTGGTCACGAAAGAGGTTCTTGCCAATTCCCCAAGTCGCATCAAAATCCCGAATGTTTGTGTCGGCCTTGGCGTGCGCTTCATGCCTCCTTGGCAGATGCTACGCACAGAACAAGCCCGCTTCATCTTAAGTCAGGCCGCATGACGATCCAAGCCAATTTCTCCCTGCGCGGGCGCAATCCGGATGTGCTCACCTGCATTGCCAATTTATCCAACGATGAAGTGTTTACGCCGCCTGAGCTGGCCAATCGCATGCTTGATGGGCTTGCTGCAGCGTGGAGCAAAGATCACAAAGGCGCAGACCTGTGGGCGGATAAAACAGTTAAGTTTCTTGATCCTTGCACCAAATCTGGCGTGTTTCTGCGCGAGATCACGAGCCGCTTAACGCAAGGCTTGGCGAAAGAAATGCCTGATCTGCAAAAGCGCGTGAATCATATTTTGACGAAGCAAGTTTTTGGCATCGGCGTGACGCGGCTGACCAGCTTGCTCGCTCGGCGAAGCGTGTATTGCTCCAAGCATGCACAAGGCGAGCATTCGATTGCCAAGGCTTTTAAAACCGACGCGGGAAATATTTGGTTTGAGCGCATGGAGCACGATTGGGTCAAAGATGGCGATAAGGGCAAATGCAAGTTTTGCGGCGCCAGCCAAGCTGCGCTGGATCGCGGCGCGGAGCTGGAAAGCCATGCTTATGCCTTTATTCACACACAAGATATCAAGGCTCGCATCCAAGAGCTGTTTGGAGCAAAAATGCAATTTGACGTGATCATTGGAAATCCGCCGTATCAGTTAGCAAGCGACGGCAGCACTCGCGACGTACCTATTTATCAATATTTCGTCGAACAGGCAAAGAAAATAGAGCCGAAATATTTGTCAATGGTTATTCCATCGCGATGGATGGCTTCTGGCTTGGGGCTAAGCGAGTTTCGTAAAACCATGCTTGGAGATAAAAACATTCGATCATTAGTGGACTACGAGCGAATGGACTTAGTGTTTCCAGGCGTGGATTTCGAAGGAGGTGTTTGTTACTTTCTTTGGGATCGTGATCACGCTGGTAAGTGCGAGGTAACCACTGTCACTGGCGAAGAAACTATCGGACCGCTAAAGCGCGATCTCAGTGAGCACGATGTGTTTGTTCGAGATAGTAAAGGTCTTGCGATATTGAAGAAGGTGCTTTCAATTTCTGAACCTTCAATTACAAAATTACTTTCAGCTGATAAAGAATTTGGTTGGACATCGAATTTCGATGGATTCCGACGAGAAAAAAAACCAACTGATGTCGCTCTCTACTACGGACGCGCTGGTAAAAGGTTAATCGGAGGGATTGCTCGCAAAGATATTCTCAAGAGTTCGCAACTCATAGATACATGGAAAGTTATGATTTCAGCGGCTTACGGCGAGCGTGGAGCACGTCCTGCAATGGTTTTAGGCAATAGCTTTATTGCTGAGTCACCTTCCGTTTGTACACAAACATATTTGTTTTTTAACTTGGCATCTAAAAATGAAGCAGAAAGCTTGCAAAGCTATTTAGACACACGATTTTTTCGCTTCTTAGTCTCCTTGAGAAAAATCACTCAGCACGCCACCCGTGCCACATATACGTGGGTGCCACAACAAACTTGGGATCGTATTTGGACTGACCAGATGCTTTTTGACAAGTACGGCTTGAGTGCGAGCGATATTGCTCACATCGAAGCCAGTGTTCGACTGAGAGCTGCAAGTGACGAGTAAACCCATCGGCGAGATTCTTGCGCCGAAGCCCACGGCTCGCCCGAAGATCTATGCCTATGCAATTGCAGACAAGGCGCATGCTGGCCAACTGAAAATCGGCCAGACCACGCGCGATGTGCGCCAGCGGGTGGGCGAGCAGCTCAAAACGGCGGCGATCAAGAATTTCACGATTGAGCTGGAGGAGAGCGCCGAGCGCGATGATGGCTCGATCTTTACGGATCATGAAGTGCGCGCAGCACTTAAGCGCAAGGGCTTCGCCAATCCGATTAAAGAATGGATGCGTTGCACGCTCAGCGATGTGAAAACCGTGCTCACCGAGCTGCGCACAGGCGAGCGCTTCAGCGGCTCGCATCATGAGACTTTCGGCCTGCGCGATGAGCAGCTGGATGCGGTGAACAAGACGCATGCTTACTTCCATTCCATCTGGAAAGAAGATATGAACGCGACGCCGCGTTTCTTGTGGAATGCCAAGATGCGCTTTGGCAAAACGTTTACTGCCTACCAACTCGCCAAGAAGCTCAAAGCCAAGCGCGTATTGGTGATGACGTTTAAGCCGGCTGTAGAAGATGCGTGGCGCACGGATTTAGAAAATCATGTGGATTTTGATGGCTGGCAGTATCTCTCTCAATCTTCTGGCAGCGATCCGACACAGATCAACAGCAAAAAGCCGGTGGTGTATTTCGGCTCGTTTCAAGATTTGCTAGGGCGCGATGCCAATGGCAAGATCAAGCCGCGCAATCAATGGCTGCATACGGTGAATTGGGATTTGGTGGTGTTTGATGAATACCACTTTGGCGCTTGGCGCGAGAGCGCGAAAGAATTGTTTGAGGAAGAAGAAGATCGGATTGCCCGCGCTGAGCATTGGCTGGGTGACGCCAAAGGTCAAAAGGATCGCATTGCAGATTTGCAAGAGCCACTGGAGAGGGAAACAGATTTTCTGCCGATCACGACGCGGGCATATTTGTATCTCTCAGGCACGCCTTTCAAAGCGCTAGCCACCGGCGAATTCATTGAAGAGCAAATTTTTAACTGGACTTATACCGACGAGCAGCGTGCGAAAGAAGAGTTTGCCGCTGAGAGCCCGAAGCTACGCAACCCCTATGGCGCGCTGCCGCAGATGCGCTTGCTCACCTATCAGATGCCCGATGAATTGCTGGCGATTGCCAGCGGCGGCGAGTTTGATGAATTTGATTTAAATGCATTTTTTGAAGCTTCTGGCACAGGCAAGGCGGCGAAATTCACGCACAAAGACGATGTGCAGAAATGGCTAGATATTATTCGCGGCGGCCATGCGGCGAAATCTGCAGAGGCTTTAAAGACTGGCTCGCGGCCACCGTTTCCGTATTCAGACACGCGCTTGCTGCCGTATTTGCAGCACGCATTTTGGTTTTTGCCGAATGTGGCGGCTTGCCAAGCGATGAAGAATTTGCTGGGCGAGCGGCACAACACGTTTTGGCGTGGCTATAAAGTCATCGTCTGCGCGGGAGCGGAAGCCGGCATTGGCCTGGAAGCTCTGCCGCCTGTGCGCGAAGCGATTGGCAGCGGCTTTGATACGAAGACGATCACGCTGTCCTGCGGCAAGCTCACCACGGGCGTGACGGTGGCGCAATGGTCATCGATTTTGATGCTGCGCAATTTGAAATCGCCGGAGACTTATTTTCAAGCGGCGTTTCGCGTGCAGTCACCATGGTCAATCAAGAATCCGCATGGCGACAACCCGAACGAGGAAGAGATTCTCAAGCCTGCCTGCTTCGTGTTTGATTTCGCGCCTACGCGGGCGCTGCGCCAGCTCTCCGATTACGCGATTGGCCTCTCGCCCAATGAGCTGAACCCAGAGAATGCGGTGAAGGATTTGGTGGCTTTCTTGCCTGTGCTGGCCTATGACGGCGCGAACATGACGCAGATTGATGCGGGCGGCATTCTCGATATTGCGATGGCGGGGACTTCGGCGACGCTCTTGGCTCGCAAGTGGGAAAGCGCGCTGCTCGTGAACGTGGATAACGGGACACTGCGCCGCATCATGGACAACCCCGAAGCAATGGCGGCTGTGGAGCGCATCGAAGGCTGGCGCGCTTTGGGCGATAAAGTGATTGAGACGATCATCAACAAAAGTGATCGCGTGAAAGAGCTGAAAAACAAAGCCAAAGAAGGCAAGCTCTCAGCCAAAGAGAAGAAGGAGCTTTCAGCTGAGGAGCGCGAATACAAATCCAAGCGCAAGATGGTGCAGGAAAAGCTGATCAAATTTGCCACGCGGATTCCGGCATTTATGTATTTGACTGATTTCCGCGAAAACACGCTTCAGGATGTGATTACCAAGCTGGAGCCAGATTTGTTTCTCACCGTGACTGGCTTGACGGTGCAGGATTTTCACCTTCTAGTGCGGCTGAAAGTGTTTAATACCGAGCAGATGAATCAGGCGGTGTTTGCATTCCGGCGCTATGAAGATGCTTCGCTGCGCTACACGGGGATTGAGAGCCATGTGGGGCTGTCGCATTACGGGCTGTATGACACGGTTGTTGCTAAGGAATAACTGAAGATGTCTTAGCTGCGATTCTCCACGTCGATGGTCGCGTTAGCCCGCGCGCCGCCCCGGCTCTCGCACATGCAAAAACTTCGTCAGCAAATCTCTTGGCGGAACGACTGAAATTGATTTGAGGATTTGGCCGACGTTGCCTCGGTGGTAGGCGCCATGCGTGATGATGTGAAGGAGCATTTCTTCGCGGCTCATGCGGCCTGCGTCGTCGTCTGTGAATTTGAAGGCGATACTTGTCTTCAATTGTTCGGGTGTGATGGATGTGCTGTATTGCTCGTACCAAGCGTCGAGTTCGGCGACGACGAATTGCAGCTCGCCGAGCTGCGGCGTCTCTAAGGTGTTGGTCTCAGAGTAGCTGTGGGCTTTGTTTAGCAGATGCGCTTGGAAGATGCGGTCAACGACGTAGATGTGGTTGAGCATGCGGATGGCGGCGTGTAAGGCCTCGCCATGCTCGGGCGCGGTGATGGTGGCCAGTAGGTTGTAGAGCTCGTTGTTGGCCCAGGTTTTCTGGGCGAAGA
>JAYSRZ010000562.1:0-2748 GCA_043720775.1 Variovorax sp.
CTTGATCGTGGCGGACGCTAAACGCGCTTTGGGCGAGCTTGCTGCTGCATGGCGGGCGCAATTTGATTTGCCACTTATTGCTGTCACAGGCAGCAATGGCAAAACAACCGTGACGCAAATGATCGCCAGCATCTTGAAGACACTCAGCCCCGAGCACAGCTTGGCCACCCAAGGCAATTTGAACAACGATATTGGCGTGCCGCTCACATTGCTTCGCTTGCGCGATCACCACAAAATTGCGGTGATTGAACTGGGTATGAACCATCCGGGTGAGATTGCTTATCTTTCTGGTCTCACGCAACCCACAGTTGCTGTGGTGAATAACGCGCAGCGCGAGCACCAAGAATTCATGCACACAGTGGAAGCTGTCGCAGAGGAAAACGGCAACGTGATCAGCGCTTTGCCAGCGAGCGGCGTGGCCGTGTTTCCGTCTGATGATGCTTACACCACGCTCTGGCGCGGCTTGGCAGGAAAGCGAGAACAAGTGTGTTTCTCGGGCGGCTCGATTCCAGCAGAAATCACCGCGCAGGCCGATTGGCATGAGACAGCTTGGCGCATGCGCTTGGCTACGCCATTAGGCTCTGCCAGCTGCCAGCTGCGCATTGCAGGTCGGCACAACGTCAAAAATGCTCTAGCAGCAACTGCAGCTGCGCTGGGTGCTGGTGTGCCACTGGCCACAATCATCGAGGGTTTGGAGGCATTCGAGGCAGTCAAGGGGCGTTCACGGGCACTGCGCTTGGTGCTGAACGGCAAAACCTACAGCGTGATTGACGACACCTACAACGCCAATCCAGATTCTGTGCGTGCAGCCATTGAGATTTTGGCCGAGTTGCCAGCACCACATTTGCTGATTCTTGGCGATATGGGCGAGGTGGGCGATCAAGGGCCTGAATTTCATGCGGAGATCGGTGAATACGCAGCTGAGTGTGGCATTGAATCGCTGATGTGCATGGGTGAGTTGATGCGTTATGGCGCAGCGGTATTTCCCGGTGCGCGACATTTCGGCGGCATGGATTCTTTGGCTGCTGCCGTTCTTGCAGATCTGCCGCAATACCGCAGCGTGCTGGTTAAAGGCTCACGCTTTATGAAGATGGAGCGTGTGGTGCAAGCGATCGAAGCGTCGGTTCTGCCTGCTATTGGATTGCCAAATCACGCCATCCAAACAAACAATCACAAGGAGGCTGCTCATGCCGCTTAAGTACAACGAGGAGACTGCATATGTTGCTTAGTCTGGCTGCATGGTTGCAAAGCCTCTCGCCCGAATTCGGATTCTTCCGCGTCTTTCAATACCTCACGTTTCGCGCCGTGATGGCCGCGATGACAGCGCTCTTGATCGGCTTGTTTGCCGGCCCGTGGGTGATTCGCTATTTGACGTCGCTCAAAATCGGCCAGCCGATTCGCGGCTATGCGATGCAATCGCATTTGGCCAAGAGTGGCACGCCCACCATGGGCGGCGTGCTCATTTTGATTTCGATTGCAATCTCTACCCTGCTTTGGTTTGACTGGACGAATCGCTTTGTGTGGATCGTGATGATCGTCACTTTAGGCTTTGGCGCGATTGGTTGGGTCGATGATTGGCGCAAAGTGGTGAACAAAGATCCCGAGGGCATGCGCAGCCGCGAAAAATATTTCTGGCAATCGGTTGTGGGGCTGGTGGCGGCTTTGTATTTGGTGTTTAGCATTTCCGAGAGTAGCAATGTGCGCGTCCTGCAGCTTTTTGTCTCTTGGGTGCAATCAGGCTTTGATGTGAATTTGCCGCCCAAAGCGGGCTTGATGGTGCCGTTTTTTAAAGAGATCAGTTATCCGCTGGGCGTTTTCGGCTTCGTCTTTCTGACGTATCTCGTGATTGTCGGTTCGAGCAATGCGGTCAATCTCACCGATGGGTTGGATGGTCTGGCGATCATGCCGGTGGTGATGGTGGCTTCGGCTTTGGGTGTGTTTGCTTATGTGACAGGCAGCTCGGTGTTTTCAAAATACTTGTTTTTGCCCTATATCCCCGGCGCGGGTGAGCTCTTAATTTTTTGCGCTGCCATGGCCGGCGCTGGCTTGGCATTTTTGTGGTTTAACACGCATCCGGCGCAAGTGTTCATGGGCGATGTGGGAGCGTTGGCGCTTGGCGGGGCACTTGGCACGATTGCTGTGATCGTGCGTCAAGAAATCGTGCTCGCCATCATGGGCGGCATCTTTGTGATTGAAGCGCTCTCGGTCATGCTGCAAGTGGCTTACTTCAAGTACACCAAAAAGAAATACGGCGAAGGCCGGCGCATTTTGAAGATGGCGCCTTTGCATCACCATTTTGAAAAATCGGGATGGAAAGAAACGCAAGTGGTAGTCCGCTTTTGGATCATCACGATGCTGCTGTGCCTCGTGGGCTTGTCGACTTTGAAATTGAGATAAGCGTGGAACAACTCAAAGATTTATCGATGTTGATTTTGGGCTTAGGCAGCTCAGGCTTGGCTATGGCGCGTTGGTGTGCGGCACAGGGTGCAACAGTGCGCGTGGTGGATACGCGTGAGCAGCCGCCCGGTTTGGCCGAACTCAAGGCGCATTATCCAGCTGTTGCTTTTGAGGCAGTGAAAGAGTTTTCTGCGCAACTTCTCGCAGGCACAAGCATTCGCGCAGTGTGCCGCAGCCCGGGTTTGGCGCCGAGCATGATTGCTCCTGTTTTGGAAGCAGCTCGCGCAGTGGGAGTGCCGGTTTGGGGTGAATTAGATCTGTTTTCTATGGGCTTGCAGAGTTTTAAAAGCA
>JAYSRZ010000563.1:0-2743 GCA_043720775.1 Variovorax sp.
TCACGTGCCACCCGGCAAAAATGCACCGCACGAATTCAATGTGATCATCGAAATCCCGATGAACGCGGATCCGATCAAATACGAGGTCGATAAAGAATCCGGCGCGATCTTCGTGGATCGCTTCATGAGCACCGCGATGCATTACCCCACGAATTACGGCTACATCCCCAAGACGCTGAGCGGCGATGGCGATCCGGTGGATGTGCTCGTGATCACGCCTGTGCCTTTGATCCCCGGCGTGGTGATCACCTGCCGCGCCATTGGCATTTTAAAAATGGAAGACGAAGCCGGAGAAGATGGCAAATTACTCGCTGTGCCCATCGACAAAAAATGCAGCTTGTATACCCAATGGAAAAAGCCCGAAGATCTTAATCCTCTGCGCCTGCGTACCATCTCCCATTTCTTTGAGCACTACAAAGATTTGGAAGAGGGCAAATGGGTCAAAGTGCTGGGCTGGGAAGGCTTAGATGCCGCGCATAAAGAGATTACAGATGGCATGGCCGCATACGCAGCTTCAAAAAAGTAACAGTTGCTTCAATGCACCGCACCATCTTCACCACGCCGGTGGTTAACAACTTGTTTCGCGCAGGCTCCATTGCTTTTCTCAAAGCGACAAGCTGGAAGATTGAGGGCAGCTTGCCGCCAGAGGCCAGCAAAAGCGTCTTGATCGCCGCGCCGCACACCAGTAACTGGGATCTGCCCTACACACTCATGGTCTGTTTTGCTTTGAATCTGAACATATATTGGATGGGTAAGAGCAGTATTTTCAAATGGCCGTTTGGAGGCATCATGCGCTGGCTCGGCGGTATTTCCGTTAACCGCGAGCAATCCACGAATCTGGTCGCAGCTTCCGCACAAGCCATTAGCGAAGCAGATGCGCCCTTGCAACTCGTCGTGCCGCCTGAAGGTACGCGCGGCAAAACGCGCCACTGGAAAACTGGCTTCTACTACATCGCTTTGCAAGCGAAAGTGCCCATCGTGATGGCCTATATGGATTACTCACAAAAGCGCAGTGGCTTGGGTCCATTGTTTTATCCAAGTGGTGATATTGAGAAAGACATGATTGCCATCAAAGCGTTTTATGCGCCCTTCAAAGGCAAAAACGAATCGCAGTTTGAGGCTTGATGATTTGCAAAAAACTCTGTGCTATAGTTATTACATGAACCGAATTTCGATTGCTCTTCTACTTCTACCCACCGGGCGGAGTTGGTAGCGCACGCGCATTCATCCAAACTCTTAAGGCCCGTTGATTCAACCCAACGGGCTTTTTTGTTTTTGTCTTCTGTTTTTTCTTTGGAGCCTTTTTATGACTATTGCCACCGCCACCCCAGAAAAATTGATCATTTTTGACACCACCTTGCGCGATGGTGAGCAATCGCCTGGTGCTTCGATGACGAAAGATGAGAAGCTGCGCATTGCTCGCCAGTTGGAGCGATTGAAGGTGGATGTGATTGAAGCCGGTTTTGCGGCCAGCTCGAATGGTGATTTTGAATGCGTGAAAGCCATTGGCGAGGCCATCAAAGATTCCATAGTCTGCTCATTGGCTCGTGCGAATGATCGCGATATCTCGCAGGCTGCTGCAGCATTAAAGGGCGCCAACCGCGCACGTATCCACACCTTCATCGCCACCAGCCCGCTCCACATGGAGAAGAAGCTGCGCATGACGCCGGATCAAGTTTTCGAGCAAGCCAAGCAATCTGTGCGCTTCGCGCGCAATTTGTGCGAAGACATTGAATTCAGCCCGGAAGACGGCTACCGCAGCGATGTGGATTTTCTCTGCCGCGTGTTGGAAGCCGTGATCAAAGAAGGCGCAACCACTTTGAACATTCCCGACACCGTGGGCTATGCGATTCCTGAGCTCTATGGCAATTTCATCAAGACTTTGCGCGAGCGCGTGCCGAACTCTGACAAAGCCGTTTGGAGCGTGCATTGCCACAATGATTTGGGCATGGCCGTGGCCAACAGCTTGGCAGGCGTAAAAATTGGCGGCGCGCGGCAGGTGGAATGCACGATCAATGGCTTGGGTGAGCGTGCTGGCAATTGCAGCTTGGAAGAAGTGGTGATGGCCGTGAAAACGCGCAAAGATTACTTTAATTTGAGTATGGGCATTGATACCGTGCAGCTCCTCTCCGCCAGCAAAATGGTGAGCCAAACTACCGGCTTCGTCGTGCAGCCAAACAAAGCCGTGGTCGGCGCAAATGCTTTCGCGCACGCCAGCGGCATTCATCAAGATGGCGTGCTCAAAGCGCGTGACACTTACGAAATCATGCGCGCTGAAGATGTGGGCTGGAGCGCCAACAAAATCGTCTTGGGCAAGCTCTCGGGCCGCAATGCTTTCAAGCAGCGCTTGCAAGATTTGGGTGTGGTTCTCTCATCAGAAGCCGAGATCAACACGGCCTTCATGGCCTTCAAAGAGTTGGCCGATAAAAAATCTGAGATTTTTGATGAAGACATCCTCGCGCTCGTGAGCGATGAAGCTGTGACGGCAGAGAAAGAGCATTTTGGTTTTATCTCACTTTCTCAGAGAAGCGAGACGGGCGAGAAGCCCCAAGCCTCCATCGTCATCACGGTGGGCGGCAAAGAGATTCGCGGAGAGTCGAGCGGCAATGGGCCGGTCGATGCCTCGCTCAAGGCTATCGAAGCGTACGTCAAAAGCGGCGCGGAGATGGTGCTGTACTCGGTCAACGCCATCAGCGGATCGACCGAGTCACAGGGCGAAGTGACGGTGCGGCTGCAAAACAGC
>JAYSRZ010000564.1:0-7734 GCA_043720775.1 Variovorax sp.
GAGCGTACTACGGTCGTCTCCATACGCGTGATGCGGCTGACCATATGCCCAATGCGTGAGCCATCATGATTTTTCTGAAAATAGCTTGCAACGCGCTTCTTCAAGCTCTTGGCCTTGCCCACATAAAGCAACACGTTCTGCGCATCGAAATAGCGATACACGCCAGGCAGCAAGGGCAGGGCGGCCACTTGCGCGAGCAGCTCAGCGCTGTGAGCGCTTATTGGCTGGGGCGCGAGTTCGGTGCCTTGATCGGCAGATGGATTTTTTGACATAATTTGGATTGCTGATTTTGGCAGATTGGCTTGTTGTTCTGCTGCGCCGCGAAACCACGCCACTTGATGCAATATGCTGGCACAACTGCTTTTTCAGTTACAGTTGACGTTAACGTAAACGTCAATCAAACTATTTTGTGCATCGGTAGATTCAACATGCCTGTTTTAAGCACTCAATTGAGCAGCCGTTCTGCGCAATTTCTGACCAATGCAGCGGCTATGAAAGCGACTGTGCAAGATCTGCACGAAAAAGTTGCTCGTGTCCAACTCGGCGGCGGGCAAACGGCAAGGGCCAAGCACACGGCGCGAGGCAAACTGCTGCCACGTGATCGCGTTCAAAATTTACTTGATCCCGGCACACCGTTTCTTGAGATTGCACCGCTTGCCGCTTTAGGCATGTATCCGGACAAAGACGGCACAGATTCCGCGCCCGCAGCCGGCGTGATCGCAGGTATTGGCCGCGTGAAGGGCATAGATTGCATGATCGTGTGCAATGACGCCACTGTGAAGGGCGGCACTTACTATCCGCTCACCGTGAAAAAGCATTTGCGTGCGCAAGAAATCGCGCAGCAAAACCGCTTGCCTTGCATTTATCTCGTGGATTCAGGCGGTGCGAATTTGCCTAATCAAGACGAAGTGTTTCCAGACCGCGATCATTTTGGCCGCATCTTTTTTAACCAAGCGCAAATGAGCGCTGAGGGCATTGCTCAGATTGCCGTGGTGATGGGCTCATGCACGGCGGGCGGCGCTTATGTGCCCGCGATGAGCGATGAGACGATCATCGTGAAGAATCAAGGCACGATTTTCCTAGGCGGCCCGCCGCTCGTGAAAGCAGCGACAGGCGAGGTCGTTACCAGTGAAGATTTGGGCGGCGGCGATGTTCACACGCGGCTCTCGGGCGTGGCTGATCATTTGGCCAACAACGATATGCATGCACTGTCAATAGCTCGCGATGTGGTGAAGAATTTAGCATCAAATCACAAGCAAACGCACGCCAATACTGCGCAAGGTGCTACCGAAATAATAGCGCCTCTATATTTAGCTGATGAACTCTATGGCGTGATCCCCACTGATACACGCAAGCCTTTTGATGTGCGCGAGATCATTGCCCGCATCGTGGATGGCTCGGAGTTTGATGAATTCAAAGCCCGCTTTGGCAACACGCTCGTCACAGGTTTTGCAAAAATCGAAGGCATGCCCGTGGGCATCATTGCCAATAACGGCATCTTGTTTTCAGAGAGCGCGCTAAAAGGCGCTCACTTCATCGAGCTCTGCTGCCAGCGAAAAATCCCCCTCGTCTTCCTGCAAAACATCACCGGCTTCATGGTTGGCCGCAAAGTGGAAAACGAAGGCATCGCCCGCCATGGCGCGAAGATGGTCACGGCCGTAGCCACAGCCAATGTGCCCAAATTCACGATCATCATCGGCGGCAGCTTCGGCGCAGGAAATTACGGCATGTGTGGCCGCGCCTTTAGCCCGAGATTCCTCTGGATGTGGCCAAATGCGCGCATCTCCGTCATGGGCGGTGAGCAAGCGGCTAGCGTGCTCGCCACCGTTAAACGCGACGGCATTGAAGCCAAAGGTGGGCGGTGGAGCGCGGATGAAGAGGACCAGTTCAAGGCCCCATTGAAGCAGCAATACGAAACCCAAGGCCACCCCTACTACGCGACCGCGAGACTCTGGGACGACGGCATCATCGACCCCGCAGACACGCGCCGCGTCCTTGCTTTAGGATTGGCAGCAGCGAAGAATGCACCAATCCCTGAGCCAAAATTTGGCATCTTCAGGATGTAAAGTCTGGCTATGAATCTAGGTCAACACTTTCAACTTTTAGCGCGCTACAACGTTTGGGCGACTCATCGATTGCTAGATGCGGTTAAGAAACTCAGCGATGAAGAATATCGCCGCGATGTGGGTTTGTTTTTCAAGTCGATTCACGGCACGCTCAATCACATGCTCGTGGGCGAACACATGCTTTGGTATCCGCGCTTTGCCAAAGGTTTGTCGCCGCAGCTTGCGCTGAATGAAGAGATTGAGCCGGTGCGCGAGCGGCTTGCGCAAGCGCTACGTGGCGGCTCGGGCAATTGGAAGCCTTTGATTGAGTCGATACCTGTGGAGCGATATGAAGGCAAGTTGGCTTACACCACAACAACGGGTCAAGCGGTTTCATTACCGTTTGCCGCAACGCTGGCTCATGTCTTCAATCACGGCACGCATCATCGTGGCCAAATCACTGCAGCGCTCACGGCGTTAAAGCAACCTTGCCCAGAGCTAGACTTGGTTCGTATGCTGCAAGAAAATTAACCACCCGAATTGTTTTGAGAAACGAGGCAAGCACATGGATCGAAAAAAAATCTTACGTCAGGCAATTCTTTTGACATGTGTTATTCCGCATCTTTTCTTCGGATTGGCGTCTGCACAAGCACCAGAAAGTCTCGACAAAGACATGCAGGAATTGCGAGATAGCTTTGGAGCATCAGCCTTTAAACTCAGAGAGGTTTATTTACCCTTCTGTAAGCCATTCGCAACAATTGATGCAATACCAGTTATCAAAAAAGAGATCAACGAACCTATTCAAATACTTCTATCTTGGCCCAAAGGGATTGCCGATAAAGCCGGTGTCAAGCAGGCAGATAGACTAGTTGCTGTTAACGGTATCTCCGTCATCGGAATAGATTCAAAAGAGTTTAGAGAAAAAATCTGGTCAGGTGCGAAGGAAGCATCTGCCGACAACAAAACTGCTATGAAGCTGACGTTCAAAACGGCAACAGCAGAAGGCGAAGTCGAGAAAAATGTCTCGGTACAGGCAAAGTGGGTTTGCGCTGAGTTTACGCCTTTGGTGAAAGAAGAATCTCTATTCCGCGCACTGGAAGAATCGCAAAAACTCGGCGGGTTCGGCAGTAAAGATACGCTACTGATGCCAAGAGCGCGCAATATCGCATTCGTTTTGCTTGATGAACAAAGTACGGGGAAAGCCGTTAACGTGTTGGGTGGCGTTCTGGCGTTGGCGGGCGCAGTTAGAGGAATGTCGTCGCAGTCATTGTCTGGTGTGCAAGGCATCACGTTGATGCCGAGACCTTATACGGACAATGATTTTCTGAAGGCCGATGCGCTTGCCATGTTGCTCTTACAAAAGGCCGGAGAAAAAATTGAACCGTACCTGCAATGGGCACTGCGCGAGGGAATGGCTTTTTCGGATACGGAAAAAAATAAGAGGCCATACGATGCAAGCAGCAGCGAAAAATTGAAAGCGATTCATGCGGCAGTTGTTGCGCGCCAGTGGCAGCAAGCAGCGGATATCGTCAGTTTGAAGTTGAACGCAAGGCAGAAGAGAGTTTTTACATCTGCGCGAAACACTGCTCCAACTGAAGAGTCGCTTGCTGGTTTGAATTGGGAGCTCAGGAAAAATTACTCTGCAAGTGGTTTCGCTTCGCTTACTGATGTAGATGCAGTTCCAAATCTAGGGCCTAACTGCAAAGAAAGGTACGCGCAGTGGATAAAAAGAAGCAACCCAAAAGCCTTTGCAATTTCAGACAAAGGACACTGCACTTATCCCACAGGCGCAAACCCATCTGACCCAGCACTGTCGGCTGATCCTGCCGAGCGTGCATTGCAGTTATGTGCAAAAGACGGTGCCCGTATTTGTCGTCTGTATGCAATAGATGATGACGTTGTATGGAAGCCGCAATGACCAAGGCCTATGTTCAAAGCCATACGGCAACGGTGACGCTCAATCGCGCCGATGTGCGCAATGCGTTTAACGATGAAGTGATTGCTGAGATCACACAAGCGTTTACTGATTTAGGCTCACGCGATGATGTGCGTTGCATCGTGCTCGCAGCCGAAGGCACAGCATTTTGCGCAGGAGCTGATTTAAATTGGATGCGGCGGATGGCCGATTTTTCCCGGGAAGAGAATCTGGCGGATGCGGGCAAGTTGGCTGAAATGCTGCGGGTGATTTATGAGTGCCCGAAGCCAACGGTTGCTCGCATTCAAGGCGATGTGGTGGCAGGCGGGATGGGGCTGGTGGCTTGCTGCGATGTAGCAGTGAGTGTGGACACGGCTGGGTTTTGTTTAAGCGAAGTCAAGCTCGGACTGATCCCCGCCACGATCAGCCCTTATGTGATTCGCGCTTTAGGCGCGCGGGCATCACACCGTTACTTTCTCACGGCGGAGCGCTTTTCTGCGCAAGAGGCGTTGCGGCTGGGCTTTGTGCATGAAGTGGTGAGCGCGGATCAGCTAGACGCGAAGCTGAGTGAGATTACTCAAGCGCTGGTGAAAAACAGCCCAAATGCGGTGAAAGTGTGCAAAAAGTTGCTTCAAGACGTGGCTTATCAAGAGATCAGTCAACCATTGATTACAAAAACAGTTCAGGGCATTGCAGATATTCGGGCTAGCGAGCAAGGGCGCGAGGGCGTGTCTGCTTTTCTTGAAAAACGCAAACCTTCTTGGTTGGCGTAAGCTGCTGTTTACTCTGAGGAGCTAAAAACCATGGACATGATTCTTCAATACCTTCAGCAAATCATGCAGGGCGTTTTTTCGTCGGGCGGTGATGTGGCGGGCTCTGTGGGCAAAGTGGTGGGCAAGATGGACACCACGGCCTTGATTGCGCTGTCTGCAGCGCTGGGTTGGGCGGCTGGCATTCGGCTGTATTTGGTGGTGTTTCTCACGGGCATGGCGGGCTTCATGGGCTTTATTCCGCTGCCTTCTGGCCTTTCGGTGTTGCAGCATCCCGCGATGCTGATGGGTAGTGGTGGGATGGTGTTTGTGGAGTTTTTTGCGGACAAAATTCCGGGCTTGGATTCGCTGTGGGACATGGTGCATACGGTGATTCGTGTGCCTGCGGGTGCGGCGCTGGCAGGCGGTGTGTTTGGCGCAGATAGTGCGACCATGAGCACAGTGGCTGCGCTCTTGGGCGGCACATTGGCCGCAACCGCGCATGCCACGAAAGTCACCACGCGCGCGGCGATCAACACCTCGCCTGAGCCGTTTTCTAACATCATCATAAGCTTTGCTGAAGAAGGCTTGGTGATGTTTATGCTGTGGCTGGCGACGAATCATCCGGTGATCTTTGGCATCACGTTGATGATCATTCTGGTGTTGTCTGTGTTGCTCATCATCGCGTTGTGGAAATTTCTGCGGTTGGTGGTTCGCAAGATTTCTAGTTTCTTTTCTGGTTCACCTCAACCAACGTCTGCTTAGCTGCTTATGTTTACAAAAATACTCATTGCCAATAGAGGCGAGATTGCTTGCCGAGTCGCCGCCACTGCTGCGCGGCTAGCTATTCAAACTGTAGCGGTGTATTCCAAAGCAGATGCTCAGGCCAAGCATGTGGCCGCTTGCGATGAGGCTGTGTACATCGGTGAAGGCGAGGGCAATTCGCCCAAAGAAAGCTATTTGCGGTGGCAGGCGATTTTGAAAGCTGCGAAAGATACGGGAGCGCAGGCTGTGCATCCTGGCTATGGGTTTTTGAGCGAGAACGAAGAGTTTGCGCGAGCTTGTGCGGATGCAGGGCTGGTGTTCATCGGACCACCACCATCGGCGATCAAGGCGATGGGCTTGAAGGCCCACTCCAAGCAGTTGATGGAAAAGGCGGGTGTGCCGCTGGTGCCGGGCTATCACGGCGCGAATCAGGATGAAGCGCTCTTGCAGCAAGAGGCTGACCGTATTGGCTATCCGGCGCTGATTAAAGCGAGCGCGGGCGGCGGTGGCAAGGGCATGCGGATTGTGGAGCGCTCGGGCGATTTTGCTGCGGCGCTGGCTTCTTGCAAGCGCGAGGCCATCAACAGCTTTGGCGATGACGCGGTGTTGATTGAAAAGTACGTGCAGAAGCCGCGCCATATTGAGATTCAAGTGTTTGGCGATGCACATGGGAATTATGTGTATTTGTTTGAGCGTGATTGCTCGGTGCAGCGGCGGCATCAGAAGGTATTGGAAGAAGCGCCTGCGCCGGGTTTGCCTCAAGCGATGCGTGAGGCCATGGGCAAAGCGGCGGTGGATGCGGCGCGGGCGGTGAATTACACGGGCGCGGGTACGGTGGAATTTATTGTGGAGCAGACGGGGGGTTATGACCAACCTTCGATGATGAAGTTCTACTTTATGGAGATGAACACGCGCTTGCAAGTCGAGCATCCGGTGACTGAGGCGATCACGGGCTTGGATTTGGTGGAGTGGCAATTGCGTGTGGCATCGGGCGAGAAATTGCCTCTCGTGCAAGATCAGCTCAGGATCAACGGCCATGCGATCGAAGCGCGGATTTGCGCGGAAAATCCGGACAATAATTTCTTGCCAGCCACCGGCGCATTAAATGTTTATCGCAAGCCGATGCATACAGCCTTTGCAAGAGGTGATTTAAGAATTGACGACGGCGTGCGCGAAGGCGATGCGATTTCTCCTTTTTATGATTCGATGATCGCCAAGCTCATCGTGCATGGCGCAACACGGCAAGAAGCTTTGGCGAAGATGGATCGCACACTCAGCGAGTTGCAGATCGTGGGTTTGGCTACTAACGTTCAATTCTTGCGGCATGTGATTAGTAGCGAATCGTTTGCCACTGCGAAGCTAGACACAGCCTTGATTCAGCGCGAAGAAAGTGTTTTATTTCATCAAGAAAAATTGCCATTAGTCGTCGTTGTATCTGCGTGGGTAGCTCATCAATTGATAGCAGAGAAAGCCGTGGAATCGAATGATCCTTTCAGCAAGCGCGATGGCTGGCAGCCTTTTGGTTTGCAAACGCGGCGGTTTGCTTTTGAATGGCATGAGCAGGCCGTGCATGCTGAGCTCACATACTTGCACGATGGTGCGATGCGCTTGGCGATCACGCAAGGCGAGACGAATTTGCAAGGCATCTTCACCTGCGAGAGCGATGGTGTCGACGATGTGAAATACAGTTTCGCCGAGCAGAGATTTAAAGCTTCCGTGTATGCTTCTTCACATGAAAAAGGGCAGTTGGCCGGCGTATTTACTGCGCAAGGCGCTACTAAAATTATAGTGATTGATCCTTTCATTCAGATCGTTGAAAACGGTGCGCAGGCGGGCAGGCTCACTGCGCCGATGCCGGGCAAGCTGGTGTCGTTTGCAGTGAAAGCAGGTGATGCAGTGAAAGCAGGGCAGACGCTGGCGGTGATGGAAGCCATGAAGATGGAGCACACGATTGCTGCGCCGAAGGACGGCGTGATCAGCGAGATTTTGTATGCGGCAGGCGATCAGGTCAGCGATGGTGCTGAGTTGATTCGCTTATTGGCTTGACGCTCACGGCTTGAGGATTTGGCGATGCAAGTCTTACTGCAAATTCTCGGCGTGATTGTGTTGCTTGCAGCGATTGCCCCGGTGGCGATGGCCGGCGGGCAGATGATTGCCGCTTTCATGGTGAGCCGGCGCATTGCGTTTTGGTGCGGCATCTCGCTGCTCACCATGCTGCTTCTCGTGGGCGGCGGTTTGTTGGCGATGCGTGTGGTGATGC
>JAYSRZ010000565.1:0-2733 GCA_043720775.1 Variovorax sp.
TGGGCGGCCTGCGCTGCTGCTGGCAGGCATAAAGGTGATGCTCTCAATTTCATAGCTGCTCGCGCAGATACTGCGGGCGATAGAGGCATAAAAGCCTTGAATCTCGTCGCGGCCATAGTGCGTGGAGTTCACCGGGCCGAGGCTGCATGCGGCTTCGTCATAGAGCGCTTCATCGCTTGGTTTACCAATGAGCATCTGGCCAACCGAGTTGGCGTAGCGCTGCGCCATCGGCTCATCGCTCATCGGATTGCGCCACCAGATAGGCGCAGCAGGTTGGGGCAATGGCAGCAGTGGTTTGCTGCGTGTGGCAAGCCAAGCGCGTGCCATCTCTTGCGGCGAGCTGCCCACAGCCGCTGCAATCGCGCCTTGATCGCGCACCAGCCATTCATGCACGATGCGATTGTCTTTGCATACGCAATCAGCCACTGTGCGAACATGGATTTTTTTGCCACTGGCTTTGCCAAAATTGCCATCACCCAAATGCGTCATCGTGCTGATGATGCGGTGAGAAGAGAGGAAGCCTGCCTGCGCATCGCCCGCTTCAATCACATCTTCTGCAAGCAAGCGGCGATCTGGAAATTGCGCGAGCGTGGCCTTCGTGCCGTCGATCACGCTTTGCACGTCGGTGGTCGCGCCAGTAGGCGTGATCACGCCGCAAGGATCGCTGTAATAGTCGCGGATCGTGTCGATCTGGCGGTCTTCCCAGATGCGATCTGTGATTACGCGGATGTAATCATCGAGATTGCGAAACTCCGCATGGAAGCCTTGCATGGCGGCGCTGGTGTGGAAAGCGGGTGTGGCGCTCATATCGCTTTCCCAGTTGAGCCGCGCTCAATCAAGCGCACAGGCAAGTTCACATGCTGTGCCAAGACGGCCTCATCTTGAATTTGTGCCATCATGATCCGAGCTGTGGCTTCAATCATGGCCTGCGCATCTTGCTCAATGCTAGAAAGCGAGTAGCCGCCCCAAGCAGCCTGCGGCACGTTGTCAAAACCAATCACCGCCACATCACGGGGCACGCGCAATTTGAGCTCGCCGCGCAATACATCCATCACGGCAATCGCCATGTGATCATTCGCCACAAACACCGCACTGGGGTGTTGAGATGCATCTTTGCTGCTGAACATTTGCCGCGCTGCGATTTGAGCGCCTTCAAAGCTGTAGTGCCCCACCGCTCGCGCGAAGACGCGCTGCCCATGCGCCGCCAGCTCTGCCGTAAAGCCCGCTTCGCGATCTCGATTCGTAGAAGAGTCCTCGATGCCCGCGATGTAGCCAATGCGCTCGTGCCCAGCCGCAAGCAAGGCGCGAGCAGCCATGCGCCCGCCAGCCTCGTTGTCGCTCGCCACAGAATTGACCGTGCCGCCGGCTTGTGCAATACGGTTAAACAGCACAACAGGAATTCCCGCATCCGCGCAATCTTTCGCAATGCCGGAAGACAAACTCGCGCTGAGCAACACGATGCCATCCACGTGATACTGCATCAGTTGCATTAGCAGCTCATCAGCTTCGGTATTCGCCTCGGCAATGAAGAGCAGCACGTGATAGCCATCGTCTTGCAGGCGCTTGGAGAGCTTTTCAATCACCACCGGGTAAAACTGATTGTCCAAATACGAAGCCACGACCGCAATCATGCGGCTTTTGCGCGTGATCAGCGTGCGGGCAATCGCGTTGGGCCGATAGCCGAGTTTGCGCGCCGCATCCATCACCTTATCTCGTGTGTGCTCTGCCACGCTGGCGCCGGGCGTGTAGGTGCGGCTCACGGCGGATTGGCTCACGCCAGCAAGTTTGGCAACATCAATGGAAGTGGTGGCTTTAACCATGCTTTGATCTTTTTAACTGGCCGTCCAGCCGCCATCAAGCATCAATGCGCTGCCGGTCATGAGGCTTGATGCGTCGCTTGCAAGAAACACAATCGCGCCCATGATTTCTTCGAGCTTGCCCACGCGTCCGAGGGCGATTTTTGAAGTGACGAAGGCTTTGAAATCTGGATCGGAGAGCATTGACTTGGTCATCTCGGTTTCAATAAACGTGGGGCAAATGGAATTGACGCGAATAGCCAGCGGGCCGAGTTCCCAAGCCAGCGCTTTCGTCATGCCCTCAAGCGCGAATTTGCTGGCGCAGTACAAGGTGCGCTTCGGGCCACCCACATGCCCCATTTGCGAAGAGACATTGATCAAGCTGCCCGGCTTGCCAGCGGCTTTAAGGCTTCTAGCCGCCGCTCGCAAAACATAGAAGGCCGCCTTCACATTCAGATCAATCACCGCATCCAAATCATCATTAGATGTGTCTTCAATCAGCTTGGGTCGGTTCGTTCCCGCGTTGTTGATCACGATGTCAAACACAGCTTCGGAGGCGAAGAGTTGGTCGACAGCTTTGCTGTCCAACACATCCAGTGTTTTGTAGGATATTTTTGAGTCTTTTATGCCGTTAGCCGGCATGATATCTGCGCAAGCTGCTATTAATTCAGGAGTGTTACGCGCTGCGATCACCACCTCTGCTCCCGCTTGCACCAGCGCATGCGCAGCCGCCAAGCCAATGCCCTTAGAGCCGCCTGTGACCAGTGCGCGCTTGCCATCAAGGCGGAAGCTGGGAGTTTTCATGCGAGCGATACCGATCCTGTTGAGCTTGTCGAAGCATGGGTCTTAAACCAGCGCCGGCACCGGCTGATACCAAGGCACATCAGCGCGCGTGCCGTAGCGGCGCACGCGGATGTTGGCTTGCTCGCCGTGGCCT
>JAYSRZ010000566.1:0-23520 GCA_043720775.1 Variovorax sp.
TCTTTCGCGCTCCTGAACCCGTATTTGGATTTGTATTTTGTTTGAGGATCAAGTTATGCACCACATCATCATCGGCGCAGGCCCAGCGGGCGTGATTGCTGCTGAGACGCTTCGCAAAGCCCAGCCCGCCGCGCAGATCACCTTGATTGGCAACGAGGCAGAAGCGCCGTATTCCCGCATGGCCATTCCCTACATGCTAGTGGGCAACATCAAAGAGCAGGGCACGCATTTGCGCAAGAGCGCCACGCATTACGAAGATTTAAAGATAAATCGGCACATCGCCGGCGTGAAATCTGTGCAGAGTGCTACTAAAAAGATAGTGCTTACCGACGGCAAAGAATTGGCTTACGACAAACTGCTGATTGCTACCGGCTCCACACCCGCACGCCCGCCGATTGCAGGCATTGATCTGCCCAACATTTACAGCTGCTGGACACTCGATGACGCACGCCACATCATGGACAAAGTCAAGCCCGGCAGCCGCGTGTTGCAAATGGGCGCAGGCTTCATCGGCTGCATCATCATGGAAGCGCTGGCCGCCCGCATCGGCAAAGGGCAAGGCAAGCTCAGCGTGGTGGAGATGGGCGACCGCATGGTGCCGCGCATGATGGGGCCTGCTGCCGGCGGCATGATCAAAAGCTGGTGCGAATCTAAAGGCGTTGACGTGTTTACCAGCGCAAAGGTCGAGTCGATCCATCAAGCAGGTGAATCATCCGGCTTGTTAGCAAAAATTGGCTCAGCTTTAGGCCTGGGCGGCGATGCATCGAATGCGCCAGGAGCAACTTTGGTCGCCAAGCTATCCAACGGCCAAAGCATCGAAGCGGATGTCATCATCAGCGCCACTGGCGTGAAACCCACCATCGGCTTCCTCAAAGATTCCGGCATTGATTGCAAAACCGGCGTGCTCGCGAATGACCGCATGCAAACCAACCAACCCGATGTGTACGCCGCAGGCGATTGCGCCGAAGCGTTTGACCACATGACCGGCACGCATATGGTCAGCGCCATCCAGCCCAACGCCGCAGACCAAGCCAGGATTGCCGCGCTAAATATGGCCGGGCAGGGTGGCAGCCTGCGCCAAGTCACGCAAATCAACGTGCTCGACACGCTGGGCCTCATCTCCACCAGCTTCGGCCTCTGGCAAGGCGTGGCCAAAGAGAAGGGCGGCGAGCAAATCGAGCTGAAAGACGATGCCGCCTACAAGCTCCTCTCCATGCAATTCCAAGGCGACGTCATGGTCGGCTGCAATTCCATCGGCTGGACAGACCACGTAGGCGCCCTGCGCGGCTTGGTCGAAGGCAAAGTGCACCTGGGCGATTGGAAAGCCAAACTACAAAAAGACCCCACCCAACTCATGGCCGCGTACATAGCCACTGCGCAAGGGCAGAATAATTGGAGCGGGGCTGCGGATATGGCTCGCCGGGGTAGGTAAGGCAAGCTTAAGAAAGACAGAAATTCTGGACGCAGAAGACGCGAAGGTTACGCAAAAGACGCAAAAAAGAAACAGCCAAATTTTGAATTTCTTTTTTGCGACCTCTGCGAAACCTTTGCGTCTTCTGCGTTCAAAATCCGTATTCGTCCGTTCTGAATTCCAATGAAAATCACCCTTAAGCTCTTCGCCTCCCTCACTGACTATTTGCCGCCAGACAATCGCCGCAGCAATATCGTCGAGCTAGAGGTAAGCGAAGGCGCAAGCATCTCGCAAATCATCGAGCCCTTCGGCCTCCCCATGAAGCTCGTCCACCTCGTCCTCGTCAACGGCCACTACATCAACCCAGAAGACCGTGCCACCCGCAGCTTGGTAGAGGGCGACGTGCTCGCCATCTGGCCACCGATCGCTGGTGGTTAGTCTCATACTGTTTGGGCTGAGGTATCGAAGCCTCGTCAGCCACCCGTTCGCTCTGATGTCGAAGCCTCTACGCACGCCAGTGTAAGAACCCCCCCCCTCCCCAACTACTAATTCCATAGCACCCCACGCAATAAACACGCCGGCTACCTGCCACTTTCACCCTAAAAACCCATGCAAAGCCACTACAAAGAGCAGTTCGACCGCGAAATGGGCTGCACCGAATCCGAATGGCTAGGCTGGCTCCCCGCAGCCATGGGAGATGTGCAGTGGCAGCAAACCAGCAACAGCGCAACAGCCCAACTAAGCGGCGGCACATTAAGCATCCAATGGCACACCGGCGAACCCCGCCGCATCGCCCTCATCAGCATGCCCCGCCTCCACGTGCGATTCGAATTCACCGGCCTCAATGACGCACAGCGCTACACCTTCATGAAACGCTTCGATCTCTACATGCAGCGCGGGGGTGGGTAACTGGTCTCTGTTTGAGCATAATGCAACCCAATGTGCTACCCGCTAGACATTAATATAAATGACGACCAAAGCTTACTGAAAAATCTTATGAAACTAACTACGATACTTCTTTCGCTTAGCACTATTTGCCTCTTGTCAGCCTGCGGTACTGCCCCAGTGATTTACAAAGCACCTGCCTTGCAAGAAGCCAGTCTTTCCAAAATCACGCTCACTAACCCTACCTCCATTCCGGTCGGTATATTGGTCTACAAAGACGCCATGAAATGCGAAGGGCCTGAAGCTCTTTCTGCTCAATCTGGTGTGTTGCCCGGCCAGCCGCAAATCATTACTGTTGAAAAGAATAAGCCTTTCTCCATTCACAGTATTTGGATTCCACGCGGAAGTATCAGTGTCAGCGCACCAACGACGGTTTGCTATTTTTCATTTACTTTTACCCCAACTGACGCTCAGCATTCCATTGCACTGCGGTTTGATGGCAAAACGTGTGGCGTTTCGCAGCCAACAAGCGCAGCTATCGCGCCTCTAGTGAAGCGAGAATATCAAGTGCCTTTTTCTGGCAGTGGTCCCTGGTGCAAAGCGCTCGCTGTGGATGAGGCGAAAGCGCTTCAAACAAAATGAGTTTCAATAGATGCCGTGCGCGCCTCGTATGGCAGCGTGAATGAACTGATCAATGTCTTTGCGCAATGCAGTGGATATGAATCCGCGCCACAATCTCCTGCATGGAAAACCTAGTTGTAACGGTCTTGCGCCAGCTTCGCGATTGGCGGTTGTCTGGCAAAAAGGCTTTGCTCGCCACCGTGGTGCGCACTTGGGGCTCGTCGCCTCGGCCTGTGGGCTCGATCATGGCGCTTTGCGAGAGTGGGGCGGTGGTGGGGTCGGTGTCGGGCGGGTGTATTGAGGATGATTTGATTGATCGGTTTACGAAAGCGTATGCTGGGGTTGCTAATCCTAGTGTTGAAAGAGCCATCCCCTCCGGCCCGCCGCAGTTCATCAAATACGGCATCAGCGCTGATGAGGCGCATCAGTTTGGGCTGCCTTGCGGGGGCACGCTGGAGCTGCTACTGGAGTTTGATCCTGATGCGGCTTTGCTCGTCGATTTGGTGGCATCGCTGGAGGCTGGGCGCTTGATGCTGCGCACGGTGGATCTGAGAAGCGGCGCGGTGGCGCAGGCTGAAAGTGGTGCGCCGCAAGAGCTGGTGGTAAATGCGCAGCAGCTCTCCAACACCTTCGGCCCGGAATACCGCATGCTGCTGATTGGCGTGGGGCAGCTCGCGGAATATCTGGCCACGATGGCAAGTTTTAATGGCTTTGCCGTGACGGTGTGCGATCCGCGCGATGAGTATCGCGGTGCATGGAGCGTGCCGCAGGCCAAGCTGCTCACGCAGATGCCCGATGATGTGGTGAAAGCCTTTCGGCCAGACAGCCGCTCTTGCATCATCGCGCTCACGCACGATCCAAAGCTGGATGATCTGGCGCTGCTAGAAGCTCTGAACACACCAGCCTTCTACATCGGCGCGATAGGCAGCCGCCGCAACAACGCCTTGCGTCACGCGCGCATGAAAGAGCATTTTGAGCAAACAGACGAGAGCCTCGCGCGACTGCGCGGCCCGATTGGCATCTATATCGGCAGCAAGCTCCCAAGCGAGATTGCCGTGAGCATCATGGCCGAAATCCTCGCGGTGAAAAATGGCGTGAAGCTGCCGCGCGAGATGGAAGTGGCACTGGCGAAGGAGGAGTTGGAGATCTTGCCCAATGATGCGAAGGGCGGATTGGTCTGCCAGCGGATGCGTTGATTCGACATTCGTTTGCTATTAATTTAGGAGCGCCTTGCGCAGACTCTACGCTGGCTGACTGCCTAAATTGCTTAAAATTTATGAGGAATAAGAGTTTGTGAAAGCTGCGGTTTATAGCTTCATCGACTCTTCCAACAGACCCGCATATTCTTCGCGTGTTGCAATTCGGGGATTCATCTTGTGGCAATGATCTGCTACGGCGCCGTCGATGATTCTCTTGTAGAGATCGGTGGTGACGCCCATGTCGGCTAGACCTTTGGGCAGGCCGAGGCGATGCACCATGTCTTGCAGCGCGGGGATAACGTCCGTGCCTGAGGTGAGATTCATGGCCTGTGCCATTCGATTTAAGCGGTCTTCTTTTTGCACGGACTCAGCAGCCGCGTTGAAGCGCACGACGGCGGGGAGGAACATGGCGTTGAGCGTGCCGTGGTGCAGGCGCGGATTCACGCCGCCCAAGCTGTGGGAGAGGCTGTGCACGCAGCCTAGGCCTTTTTGGAAGGCCATGGCGCCTTGCATGCTGGCGCTCATGAGCTGGAAGCGGGCCTCGGCATCCGCGCCGTTTTTCGTTGCGCGCTCGATGTGCGCCCAGCCTCGGCGCAGGCCGTCTAGGGCGATGCCGTCGGCTGGTGGGTTGAAGCTGGGGGCGAGGAAGGTTTCGATGCAGTGGGCAATCGCATCCATGCCGGTGGCGGCGGTGAGCTGCGGCGGCAGGCCGAGGGTGAGCTGAGGGTCACAGATCGCGGCTCGTGGGACGAGATGCCAAGAATGAAAGCCGAGCTTGCGGCCATCTTCCACAATCAGGATCGCGCCGCGAGCGACTTCGGAGCCTGTGCCGCTGGTGGTGGGCACGGCAATCAGGGGGGCGATTTGGTCAGAGATCTTCAGCGAGCCGCCTTCAATCGTGGCGTAGGTTTTCAGCGCGCCTCCTTGTGGGGAAAGAATAGCGATGCCTTTGGCGCAATCAATGGCTGAGCCGCCGCCGACTGCAATGAGGCCGTCGCATTTGCCTGCGCGATACGCGAGCAAGCCGGCTTGCACTGCAGCCTCGGTCGGGTTGCTCGGCACATCATCAAAAATCGCGGCGGAGGATGACAGCGTGGCCCCAAGCGCGGCAACAGCTTTGTCCACAATCCCAGCGGCGCGCACGCCTTTATCGGTCACGATCAGTGGGCGCTGAATGCCCACGCGTTCGCATTCGGCCTTGAGCGTAGAAATTGCGCCGTGATCAAACTGAATATGGGTGACGTAATAAATGAATGTCATGATGCGATGCTTTCAAGATGACGAAAGAATGAAGAAGTAAGATCGAATTTACATGAGTTTGCTGTCAAAAAATATCTTATCTCCAGCTTTGAAGCCAGCTGCGTTGACTACAGCGATGCAGAGCGTGCTCACGCGCATGGCACGGGCGCAGCACACGCCGCTGCACGAGCTCACGCCCGCACAGGCGCGGCAGGCTTACGAACTAGGCGCAGATGTTTTGGAAGTGCCGAAGGCGCAGCTGGCGCGTGTGGAGGATTTAGGCTTTGCTGCTCGAGATGGAGCGCGGGTCTCACTGCGGCTTTTTGCGCCCTCGCACGAAAAGCTGCCGGTGCTGCTGTATTTTCATGGCGGTGGTTTCATGATCGGTAGTATTCAAACGCATGATATTTTGTGTCGTGAGATCTCTCGTTTATCGGGCGCTGCAGTGATTTCGGTGGACTACCGCCTCGCGCCTGAGCATCCGTTTCCTGCGGCGCCCAATGACGCTTGGGATGCTCTGCAATGGTTGCATCTAAACGCGGATCCGCTGGGCTTGGATGCGCAGCGGATCGCTGTAGGCGGCGATAGCGCAGGCGGCACGCTGGCCGCTGTATGTGCTCATCGGGCGCGAGATGTGGGCCTGCCATTGGCTCTGCAATTGCTGATCTATCCGGGCACAGCAGGCTATGCGCAGAGCGATTCGCGCTTGACATACGCAAAGGGCTACGTGCTGGAAGAGGAGCATATTCGCTACTTTTTTAATAGCACCTCACGCAGTATCGGCAAGCTAGAATGGCAGTTTTCTCCTATTAATGCGCCTGACTTTAGTGGTTTGGCGCCTTTGTTCCTCGCGTTAGCTGAATGTGACCCACTACACGATGAAGGCTTGCAATACGCTGATGCTTTGCGGGCCAGTGGCACCACAGTGAGCCTAGAAATTTATCGTGGCGTGACGCATGAATTCATCAAAATGGGGCGCATCATTCCTGAAGCACGACAGTTTCATCTAGACGCTGCGCTGGCTCTCAAACAAGCTTTCAATTTATGAACAGACAAGAATTTAGATTTTTCCACCGCCTGCGCGTGCGCTGGGCCGAGGTGGATATGCAGAAAATTGTCTTCAACGGGCATTATTTGATGTACCTTGATACGGCGGTGGCTGACTATTGGAGGGCGCTTTCTTTGCCCTATGAAGAAACAATGCACGCACTCGGCGGCGATCTTTACGTCAAGAAGGCTACGCTGGAATACAACGCATCAGCACGCTATGACGACACGCTGGATATCGGCATGCGCTGCGCAAAAATCGGCAATTCTTCTATGCAAATGCTTGGCGGCATTTTTCATGGCGACAAGCTGCTTGTGAGCGGCGAATTGCTTTATGTCTATGCCGACCCCGCCACGCAGACCTCGCGCCGCGTGCCGGATGGCTTGCGCGGCTTGCTTGAAGGCTTTGAAAAAGGCGAGGCGATGACGCGCATCCAAGTGGGGGGCTGGCAGGAGCTGGAACGCGATGCATCGAAAGTGCGCATCGAAGTCTTCGTCGAAGAGCAGTGCATTGCGCGCGAAGATGAATGGGATCAGGCCGATAAAACAGCGGTGCATGCTGTGGTGTACAACCGCCTCGATATGCCGCTGGCCACAGGGCGCTTGCTCGTCTACAAACCTGGCGTAGGCAAAATCGGCCGAATGGCGAGCAAGCGCGTGTTGCGCGGCAGTCAGCTTGGGCGGCAAGTGCTTGAAGCTTTGGTTGCAAAAGCCAAGGCGCGCGGCGACAAAGAAGTCGTCTTGCATGCTCAGCGCAGCGCAGCGGGCTTCTATGCCAAATCTGGTTTCCAAGAACGTGGCGCTCCCTTCGATGAAGTGGGCATCGCGCACATTGAAATGTTTAAAACTCTCTAAATCACAAACTATGAAAATCACCGAACAACTCCCCAGCCCCCAAGTCGCCACCCGCATTGCCGATGCAAACAGTGTTGATCAAGCCATCCTCAGCCGCTATTCCAATCGCGCTTTCCTACCCAAGCCAGTAGAAAAAGAAAAAATCGAGCACATCTTGCAAATCGCCGCCCGCGCGCCAAGCGGCACAAACACGCAGCCTTGGAAGGTCTATGTGTTGCAAGGCGCAAAGCGCGATGAGCTGGTGCAAAAGGTCTGCGCTGCGCATGACGCAATCTCAGCCAACCCAGAGCTCGCCAAAGACTACTCCGAGAGCTACGACTATTACCCCGAAAAATGGGTCTCTCCCTATATTGATCGCCGCCGCGAATGCGGCTTTGGGCTGTATGGCGTGCTCGGCATCGGCAAGGGCGACAAAGCCGCCATGCATGCCCAGCATCAGCGCAATTTCAAGCTGTTTGATGCGCCCGTGGGCTTGATGTTCACGATTGACAAAGTGATGGGGCGCGGCAGTTTGCTTGACTACGGCATGTTTTTGCAAAGCGTGATGGTGGCCGCACGTGCTCAAGGCTTGCATACTTGCCCGCAAGCCGCTTGGAATGGTTTTTCAAAAATCATTTTGCCGTTGATCGGCGCAGGCGAACAAGAGATGCTGGTCTGCGGTATGAGCTTGGGCTATGCAGATGAAGCCGCGCTCGTCAATACATTTGCCACCACGCGAGTGGATGCAAATGACTTTAGCGTGTGGGTGTAAGACGCGCAGTATTTGCGCAGTTATTTGATGGACGACAAGGGACTAGGCCGAGAGCTCATACCCTTCGTCAGTACGCCTTCAAATTGAATATTGATGCCGCGCAAATGCGCTGCCGCCACGCGCTCGCCATGTAGTTTCGATAAAGCGCCCATCCACTCGCTGCGCAAATACCAAAGCGCCTCAAGATCGGAGGCAAACATGAGCCGCCTGCGCAATGCTGAAAATGCAGCAGCACCACTGTCACCGAGCGTGCCCAGCATGGCAAGCCTGATCTCGTCTGTGCGTTCTTCGAGTAAGGCTTCAGGTGGCGCTGGGGTCATGCCCACGGCGCCAAAAAAAGAAGAAGATGCAGATTTAAGCCAACCCATCGAAAGCGTACCTCATACAGTGAAACAGCCGATTTGGTGTGCGTTGCTGTTTAAATTGAAGATATCTATACGTTAAATGAAGACAAATAACAAATCAAGCAATACCGCGATGCGCTTCAATTAATGTTGTAAATTTGCAATTAAATCATAGACTTAAAATTAATACTTAATATTTTCGCTTAACGTTTATTTACAAAGTAATGACGAATTGACTTCTTCCTCCTGCGCTTAGCGTTACAGAGCTCACATCAGCGTAATCTACGGCAATCATCGCCATAATCTTCGCTTCAGACAGGAGAAGATGTGATGCGTTGGATTAAGAAAATTGCAGGTGGTTTATTCGTATTGCTGTGTGCAGCAGCTTTAGTCATTGCCATTTATGTTTGGCGCAGCTTGCCGCAATTGAAGGGTGCTTTGCAGGTGGCAGGGCTACAGAAAGATGTGCAAATCAAGCGCGATGCATCGGATGTGACGCATATCTTTGCGCAAACCGATACCGACGCCGCTTTTGCTTTAGGCTACACACACGCACAGGAGCGCAGCTGGCAGCTAGAGACAAATCGGCGAATCATGCATGGGCTGCTTAGCGAGATTTTCGGTGCGGCCACGATCGAGACTGATCAGCTCATGCGCTCCTTGGGCATCATCCGCGCGGCGCAAAAGCAATTCGATTTGCTGCCTGCGGACAACCAAGCGATTTTGAAAGCCTACACCGATGGCATCAACAGTTTTCACGGAGGCTCATCGCAGGCGCTGCCGCCGGAGTTTCATGTTCTCGGCATCAAGCCCGCGCTGTGGAGCCCAGCAGACAGCATGGGCTGGAGCCTGATGATGGCGCTGGATTTAGGTGGCAACTGGGGTGTGGAATTCGCTCGGCTGTCAGCGGCGCAAAAAGTGCCCACTGCACAACTGTGGCAGCTTTTCCCCGCATATCCGGGCGAGCAGCCCGCTTCAAAAGTGGATTTTTCGAAGCTCTATCGCGAGCTCGGTGTGTTCAACTCTCAATCGTTAGCCGCTACAAAATCAGTAGCACTCGGCGCAGTTTCCGTGGGCGAAAATGGCCTATTTAGCTTAAAAAATGAGCTTTCTACAGCGCTTCAGCCCGTCCCGCAAGATCTTGCCGCGTTCTCCCGCGATGTAGGCAATATCGAAGGCAAGGGCAGCAACAACTGGGTCGTGGCTGGCAGCCATTCAACCAGCGGCAAACCGCTGCTAGCCAACGATCCGCATCTGGGCCTTGGCGCTCCCGCGATTTGGTATTTCACGCGATTGCAATCTAAAGCCTCCGGCATGGATGTGATCGGCGCGAGCTTGCCCGGCTTGCCATTCATCGTGCTCGGGCGAACGGCGCAGGTGGCTTGGGGATTCACGAATACAGGCCCAGATGTGCAAGATTTGTATATTGAGCGCATCAATCCTGCGAATCCCGCGCAGTATCAAACGCCTGAAGGTTGGAAAGACTTCGAGACGCGCACCGAGAGCATTCCCGTCAAAGGCAGCCCGAGTGTCAGCTACACCTATCGCACCACACGCCACGGCCCTGTGGTGAGCGATGCGCAAGCGCAGTATGCAGAAGTGCTTGATAAGCAGAAATTCGCTATTGCGCTGCGCTTTAGTGCATTGGATGCTGACAACCGCACCACCGTCTCAGGATGGAATGCGCAAAAAGCCAAAAGCGCCGCTGAGTTGCTTAAGGCCTATGAAGACTACCACTCACCGATGCAAAACGTGGTGATCGCCGATAGCGCAGGCAATATCGCCTACAAAGCCATCGGCAAAACGCCGATTCGAGCGGCGGAAAACGACATTCGCGGCATCGCCCCCGCGCCCGGTTGGGAGGCCAAATACGATTGGGCAGGCTACTTGCCCTACGCGCAAACGCCCGCTGATGATGGCAAAAAAGGCTGGATCTCCACAGCCAATCAGCGCATCCACACGGCAGACTTCCCGCATTTCATGGGGCAAGATTGGGCCACGCCCGAGCGCTTTGATCGCATCGAAGCTTTGCTTTCTGCAAGCTCAAAGCACGATATGGCCAGCATGCAGCGTATTCATGCCGATACCGTTTCGACACCCACCAAGCGCATGCTGCCCGTGCTGCAAAAAACCGCTTCCAACCATCCACTGGCCGCAGCCGCGCAGGATCAGTTCAAAGGTTTTGATAGCGACATGAAGGCAAGCAGCGCGGCGCCGCTGATTTTTGCCGCCTGGGCAGACGAACTCGCGCGAGGCCTCGTAATACCCAAACTCGGTGAAGAAAAATTCAAGCGCCTCTATGGCAAGCGGCATTTCCGTGGGGTGGTCGAACTTGTCATGCTCGGCAGCGATGCGGCTGCCAGCCCTTCCGTAAGCGCTTTTTGGTGTGCCCCGCAAAGTTGCGCAGAGGTCTCATCCGCTGCGCTCAGCCGCGCTTTAGACAAACTCCAAACCATGCAGGGCGCAGACATCAAAACATGGAATTGGGGTGCAGCCCATGTGGCTCGCTCCATCCATCGCCCTTTTGGCAACGTCGCGCCGCTCGCTAAATACTTCGACGTCACCGTGCCCACAGGCGGCGATCCGTGGACAGTCAACGTCGGCCAATACTGGCTCAACGAAAAGCAGCCCTACCAAAACCGCCACGCCGCCAGCCTGCGCCATGTCTTTGATCTGAGTGACTTAGAAAAAAGCGGCTTCATGTACCAAACTGGCCAAAGCGGCCTCGTCTGGAGCCCGCGCTACCGCGATATGAGCGAAGACTGGGCGGCTGTGCAATACCGGCCTTTGCAGATGTCGCCTGCTTCATTTGCTTCTGAGCTGAATTTGAAGCCATAAAAAATCCGCTCTGATTGCATTGAATCAGAGCGGATGAATTTAAGCCTCACATCAGCCGCTTGCTTACGCCTGCTTATTCGCTTCAGTACTGGTCAAACGGCCTGAAGGTTCGCTGCAAGAAAGTCGCCATTTGCCCACGAGTCACGGTGCCTTCGGGACTGTAGAGGCCCGCACCTGTACCGAGCGTGATCTTCATTCGTGCAACTTCTTCAATGAAAGCTGCTTCAGGATGGCTAGCAGGCACATCGCTGAAAACGCCAGTGGCTGGAGGCGGCACGTAGGCGCTGCCGCGAACCGATTTCACCAAATAGCGCGCCATTTGTGCCCGAGTGACGAAATCATTGTTGCAATCGGGGTTGCAGAATAGGGTGGCGGAAGTGCCCGTCCCGGTCATGATGCCTCTTGCTTTGAGAAAGTTCACGTATCTTGTAAAAGTCGAAAAAACGTCAGTGAAACCTGACGCTGCATAAGGCGTGTAGTCCGCTATTCGATCGTGGCCATTGATCGCACGCGCTAAGAACGCTGCCATTTGCTGTTGTGTCGTTTTGATTTGAGCATCTGGCGTTCCACGTCCAACTTCTGCGCAAAACAAAGTGGTGCTGCAACCTGTAGTGATGATTGACCCCTTCAATCCTTCGACTGAAACCGCAAAAAAGTCGGCTGCAAAAACATCGGTAAACGAGGAATTGGTTGGGGAAAACCGTCTGGCTGTACTAGCTGCAAGCGAACTCGCGGTGTTGTAAGTGAATTGAGTGCCTTGCTTGCCGCCAGACAGCTGAATGCCGCTTGAGCCGCGAGCTCCACCCGATGGATTTGTCGCGCTGCCGGGTACAAACGTAGAGACATCTTGATAGCGAAAATCGATATTTCCACTGCCTTCGTAAAAAACAACTTGGAATGAAACGTAGTCAGGGACAGCGGTGGCGCAATCGAATCCGGTGTAATGAGGCAAAGCGTTGCTCCAAGTCACCACAAATCGGCGGTTGGGTGCAAAGCCTAAATTCTCTACGAAGATATCTGAGGCGGCGCAACCGACGTTCCAGTCATGCCACCAAGGTGCGACGATGGCTTGTGTCGATCCCAGCGGCTTGAGCAACTTGCCTGTGGGTAGAGGATAAGAAGTGCCGCTGATGCAAAGCGGATCGTCCATGCAGACGTATCCGTTGGTTGAAACATAAACGGTGGAAATCGAGCGTCCGTCAAACTGAATGGGGAAAGCGGGTGAGCGCGCGAGCACACCATCGTCGAAATCGCCTGCAGCATTTCCGTAGTCTGCAACAGTCGAAGGCGTATCCCAAGCGAAAGCCGTAGCTGCGTGAGAGTAGTTAACCGCACGTTTATGCAAAACATTCAATGATGATGAGGCTAACGCGCCTGCCGCTGTATCTTGAACACTCACGCTCACAGGGAGTTGGCTGGCTCCTCCCATCGCAGGCGCAACAAACGTACCGCTGAAGTATCCGTCATTGGCGTATTCATCCGGATACACACCATCGTCTTTGATTTGTGTGGCTACGCCATTGACGATGGCATTCACCGCACTTGTCGTGGAGCAAGTCTTGACGTAAGCAGAGACTTTGTGCGTTGCACCAGCGACCATTTGAGAGGCTAATTCTGACATCACAGGCGCAGCAGCACTACAAGGCACGGTGCTTGCCATGGCGGCAGCAAGATTGAGCTTGCCTGATGTCATGCTCTCTGCGGTGCTAAGAAATGGCGTCGTGCTGTTGAGCAATCGCGCTTTGATTTGCGCTGCGGTCTCGTTGGGATATTGCATCCACACCAATGCAGCCGCTCCAGCGACTATTGGGGATGCAAACGACGTGCCGTCGATAAAACGATAGTACGGTGCTATAGCGCCGCTCGGCGGGTTAGCGAGGCTGCTGGTGGTAGGTACGTTCGCACCTGGGGCAAACAGATGCACCAAATTGCCGTAGTTTGAAAAAGATGCGCGTGCGTTAGTTCTATCCAGCGCACCGACGCTGATCAGGTTAGGTGTTTTGTAGCTTGAAGGATATCCAACGTCGCGCTCATCGTTAGAGCCATCATTGCCAGCAGCGACGATGACCAAAATGCCCGCTGCATTGGCTTCTTCCAGCGCTTCTTTGTATGCCTGCGATGGAAAGCTGCCGCCGTAGCTGATATTGATGATTCGCACATTCACACCCGCTCTTTTCTTGGCGATCATGTAGCGAATACCGTTGGCAAAGCTGCTGTTAGCAGCACCGCCAGGCGTCGTCGGCCCTTCGATCTTGATGCCCATGATCTTCACGTTCCAGTTCACACCAGTGCCGCCAACGCTGTTGTTACCTGTCGCACCGACAAAGCCCGAAACCATCGTGCCGTGATCACTTGCGGGATTAGCGCTGTAGGGCCTAACGGTTGTTGAAGCACCTCGATCAATGGATAAATCGGCGCCGTTAAAGTCATCAACAACACCCGTCGCACCGCTCGGATCACCCGGCACAACTGATCGTGGGGTTCCTGCGCTTGACCACATGTTTGGCGCTAGATCAGGATGGTCATACATCACGCCACTGTCCATGACAGCGACAACCATTGCTCCAGTACCTGTTGATATGTTCCAAGCGGCTTCTGCGTTGATGTCGTTGCCCACAGCCCCGCCCGCTTGGCCGGTGTTTTTCAAATGCCAGTAAATGCCGTAAGACGGATCATTTGGCGCAATGCGTTGCTTCAAATAATAATCTGGCTCAGCGTAGGCCACAAGGCCTGAGCGCATGAGCTGCTCAACAGCTTGCGGCACTGTGACGCCAGGCTGGGTGATTTCAAAAATTGCTAGAGGACTGGCTGAGGAGCTCTGGCCAGACTGCTTAGCTTGGCCGCTAAGGCCGCTAGAAAAACCCGTCATCTGGCGCAAGCCCATGGAGCTAAAGCTGGCAGCCATAGTTGATGCAGCAGCTGTTTTGGCCTGCGGTGTGTCGAGCAAGCGAGCCAAAACTCGGGTTGGGTGATAGTCGCTGCTGTTTGGTTGGCGTATAGCGCGGCCGTTGTTAGATAAGCCCTGAAGCGCACCACGGGGCTTAGCAGAAGTGGCGCTGCTGACGGTCGTTGACTGAGCGTTTGGGCTGATTGCTTGCTGTCCGCTTGCAGCATCATTGCCTGAGCCGCCCCCGCAACTAGCTAACACGAACACAGCCGCAACAGTTAAGGCAATTTTCAGGCGAGAAAGCGAGAGATTCTTAAGCATTTCAGCTCCATATTTAACACTTAAAACGATATCTATGAGTATCCCACAACGTCACGTACTGATCAAAATAGTCAGCTGTCCGCACCGTTTGTCGGCATTGGGTATCCGCTTGTTGTTGAACTTACAACTTCACTTGCGTTGCTGCATCAGTTGATCGGCTTCAACGTAAGCGAAAGTCTCCAGCGAGCGAAACTGAGCCATTGCTTGCCCCATCTCGTTTTTGGCTAAGTCCACCGCCACAACAATCATCGCTGAGTGGCTAGGTGCTTTGGTTGCAGGCTGGGTAGTGGTTGATGGGGATACGCCCATTGCCATCACGGTAAACCCAAGTTGCGTGAACCGAGCACGCAGAGCCGCTAAACGTGGATCTGAATCGCCTGTGAGCCCGTCTAGGCGAGCCAAAATCCGGTTTGTGCTGCTGGGTACGGCACGATCCTGGGGGATTGTTTGTGCGATCGGTGTGTTCATGGGAGTTGGAGGCTGCACGCAACCCAAAAGTGCGAGCAGCAAAACAGGTGCTGCCATTTGCAAACAAAAAGATCGGGCTTGAATGGACAATATTTTCATGCTGAGCTCGCGTAAAGTTTTGATAAATCAGATTATGCATTCTCAGCCACCGCCTGCAATGCCTGTAAACTGATTTTATGAATACATTAGCGGCTCTTCGCTCCGCCCTCAGAGCATTGGCATCCAACAAGCTCCGCAGCATGCTCACCATGCTGGGCATCATCATTGGCGTGGGCGCGGTGATCACGATGATTGCTGTGGGGCAGGGCGCAACGAATCGGGTGCAGGAGCAGCTCAAAGGGCTGGGGAGCAACGTGATGCTCGTGATCCCCGGCGGGCTCACGGCAGGTGGCGTGCGCCTCGGTGCGCAGACCGGCCAAGCGCTCACCGAAGAAGATGCTCTAGCAATTTCCAAAGACGTGCCCGAGGTGCAAGTGGCCGCGCCCTCCATGCGCACCGGCGCGCAGCTCGTCTTCGGCAACACCAATTGGAGCAGCTCGATTTTCGGCACAACCAACGATTACATGGAAGCGCGTGATTGGGGCATCACCAGCGGGCGCTTGTTTGAAGCGGCTGAAATCCAAGGCTCAGCGAAAGTGGCGATCATCGGCACGACTGTGGCACAGCAGCTTTTCGGGGATGCCGATCCGATCGATCAAACCATCCGCGTGAAAAAAGTGCCCGTTACGATCATCGGCGTGCTCGCTACCAAGGGGCAAAATTCCCTCGGCCAAGATCAAGACGATGTGGTGATCGTGCCGATTTCCACCTATCGCAACCGCATCCAAGGCGGCAGCCCCGGCAAGCTCAAGCGCATTGGCTCGATCAGCGTCAAGGTCAAAGAAGGCCAGAGTATGAAAGTGGCGGAAGACAATATCAAAGAGCTGCTGCGCCAGCGCTTCAAAGTGCAGCCCGGCGCGGATGACCCATTCAGCGTGCGCAACCTCACCGAAATGCTGCAAGCGCAAGAGGCGAGCAGCCGCATCATGACAATGCTCTTGGCAGCAGTCGCAGGCATCAGCCTCATCATCGGCGGCATCGGCATCATGAACATCATGCTGGTCAGCGTCACCGAGCGCACCCGCGAGATCGGCCTGCGCATGGCGGTTGGCGCAAGAGGCAAAGACATCCTCGCCCAATTCCTCATCGAAGCCGTCACCCTCTCCATCATCGGTGGCGCCATAGGCGTTGGCATCGGTGCCATTGCCACTTGGGCAGTAGGCCATTTCGCTGGCTGGCAAGTGAGCATGACAGCCGCAAGCATTTTCCTAGCAGTCGGCTTCTCCGCCTTCGTCGGCGTGTTTTTCGGCTTCTATCCCGCGCGCAGAGCTTCTAAGCTTCTGCCGATACAAGCGTTGCGATACGAATAGCCTACGCTGTGTTTGCGCCTGTAAGCGATGCGACGGGAGCAACCCATTCCAACCGAATACGCATTCCGCCTAGCGGAGATTGCTCTGTGAAAAGTTCAGCACCGATCGCATCGGCCCGCCAACGCATATTGGTTAACCCGTGCCCCGATTGATGATCTTGCTGTGTCTGATTCAATGCCGATTCACGCGAACCATTGTCATCAACGCATAAAGAAAGACGTTGATGGCCATCCTCCTGCATCACATGCATCGCACGAACTTGCACAATACTTGCGCCTGAATGTTTGATAACATTTGTAAATGCTTCGAGCAAAATGCGCTGCACTTGAAGTACGGCACTCGGCGTAAGTGTGTCGAGCCGGGGCAACTCATCAACTTCCCATTGCACGTCAATTCCCGCCGCTTTCAGACGCGGCTGCAAGCGGTAGCGAAGTGTGGCCAAAACGGTGGAAAGACTGCCTTCTACCGGCTGCAACGAATCCACCGCCATGCGCAGCTCATCTAGTGCATGCTGTGCATGCTCTCGAAGCTCTTTGGGCCGTTTTTCATCATCTTGCAACATGCTTACCAAGCCGACCAATTGAGCACCTACGCCGTCATGAATATCACGCATGATGCGGGCACGCTCTGCCAACGTGGCTTTTTCATCATCGGTGACTTTGAGCAAGCTGTAGCTTTCCTTTAGCTGCCGATCTCTCTCAGCTACACGCGATTCCAAGCTCGTATTGAGCTCGCGATAAGCCTGCACTTGCCGCGAATAGCGCTCGATGATGATCCAAGCCATAGTGAGCACAAAAGCGAACAGCGCAATAGGCATGAAAGAGAAGGTGAGCTCCGGGCTGGTCGCCAAGCGCACCGCAAGAAAATCACGCAGACCGACACCCATGAGCAACATGCCGCAAAGCGCCAGAAGCAGGGCTTCAGAATGACGATCTTTTAGCCAGCGACGCGACAAGCTGTAAAAAGCATAAGCCCCAGGCACAGCATGAGAAATGAGCGCAATAGTCCAGAAAATACTTTGATTCAATCCAAACGCCAGCAACGACAAGACAGCTGTACCTGCCATCCAGAGGGTCAGCGCTTTTCGCTGAAACCGATGTAAATCTCCGGCAATATAGAGGCAGAAAGCAATCATGAAAAGCATATGCCATGAATAAGCGATTGACATCAGCCCACCCCACCACGGCCATGGCAGAAAGGTTTGCGGCATGAGGCGATCTGACATGCGGATCAGACCCAAAAAAGCGGTGATTGCAAACAAACCAAAGCTCGGCTCACGCAGTTTCCACCAAAAGCCGGCTGCAAGCAGCCCCAAGAAGCCCAAAGAGAGCACGATGATTTGAGAGCTGGTGAAGCGCCAAAAATAATTCTTATCAAATTCCGGCCGCAGTGATGCCGCCTCGCCATAGCTCACGCTCGACACGCCCGCATAGCGCCCTGATTGCGCGGTGATTTGGATCTCTAGCTGCCAAGCGCTGTTGGAAAGCTTCAGGTTAGCGGGCAGGGCAATCCATTGCGGGCTTTTGGAGGCGTCAAAAGACGCGTTTCCCAGTGTCCCCAAGGCATTTAAAGGTTCGCGCTGTCCGTCGCGGCGCATGAAAAGATGCGCTTGGTTGCCCATCCTAGGAATGTAGAGAGCTACGTCTTGGCTTGCCGCAACTAACGCCGGCATATCAAGTACATATGTGCCTGTGCCGCCTTGGCGGGGAAAGCTTTTATCCCAGCGATGCGGCAGGTTGACTGAGACCGCTTCAGAAGCAGATAAGGCCGGCGTACTAGCTTGCAAGTTGGCATTGCGGACGGTGATAGTTTGCGCTGTCGCGGTGGAATACCCGCTCAGCAACAGACAGCAGGCTAGCAGCCAAGCAAAGTGAATCCGCATGCTGCTAACTAACCCAAGAGCCCCATTTGCCGCGCTTCATACACAGCTTCTGTCTTGCTATGCACTTCAAGTTTGCTGTAAATGTTGCGTACATGGGTGAGCACAGTGGTGTGGCTGATATTTAAATAACGTGCTAACTCCACATAAGTGTAGCCGCGTGAGATGTATTGCAAGATCTCATGCTCTCGCGTGGTGAGCACGCCATTGCTTTGCGCTTTAACTGGCTCGTTAGGCGCAGCAGTTGCACCAGTTGTCTCTTTTGCAGCGATTTCTTTTCTAATGCTCGCATCAGCCGTCATGCGGCTGAGCAATTGCCGCGCGATGATGGGTGACATCGGCGAGCCGCCTTGGCGCAGTTGCATCACTTGTTCGGAAAGGGTCTCTTGGTTATCGCCTTTGAGCAAATAACCCCGTGCTCCTGCTTCAAATGCTCGGATCATATGAGCCTCGTCGCCAAACATCGTGATCACCATGCAGTCGGTTTGCGGATGCGTGCGCGCAGCTTGCGCAATCACCTCAATGCCTGAGCCATCCGGTAGCCCCAAATCCACCAGCAAAACATCAGGTTTGGGCGAGGCCGCATCAGCAAGCCAAGCCAAAATCTCCGATTTGCTGGCAGCACTAAACACCAGCTCCAGCTCCGGAGAAGCACGCAAGAGCGTTTGCAATCGCTCCCGCGTGACGGGCTCGTCTTCAACAAGGGCTACAAGGATTTTTCCCATATGTGGTGAGATCCCGTTAAGTTTGTGAATCCGTCGATGGTATTCGCTGCGTCAAACGTGGCAGTCAGCAAAGCCTGATGCAGATTTGCTACGTAGGCAGAAGGTGTGGTTGTGATGAAGTTGTGTAGCGTGTGTATGCCGGGGAATTTACTGCAATCAAGGTAGTGCATATTGCTGTATGCAGTTTCTGTCTCATTGGGTACGAAGCGCCCCAAAGGATCCCAAGTTTTGTGAATGCCGCGATATCCCCATTTGAGAGCGAAATCATTTTTATTGATCGTCACGTAAACAGGGGTGGTTGGAATCGCTGTAATCCATTTTTTCAACTGTTCTGTAGGTATGGCAGGCTGCGATAAAACCAGTGCATCAATTTTTTTGAAATGCTTCATCGCATCATCTTTAAAGTTGGCATTCGTTTTTGAATCAAATAAAGACTGAATCGCTTGCGCGCCGTAGCTACGCGCTAAGACAACGCGCTTCAGATGCTTATATCTATCGTTCGTCGCTAACAAAGCAAAGCGCTGAAGTATCTCTATGAGAGCCGATTGGAGGCATTGGCTGTTATCGTAGGCCTTTTTGGCATCGTAGCCTGCATCCCAGAATGAGGCGGCATAGCCGCTCGGCCAAGATAGCAGCACAGGTTCGATGCCGTAAATGCGTCGCAGTGCGTAGGCAGAATCCACGCTTTCTTCAAACGAATTGTTGTAGCCGTGGACAAATAGAACGACCGTTTTTGATTCAGTGCGAAGCGCTCTTTCAAAAGCGGCGTCAAC
Organism: Variovorax sp.; assembly: GCA_043720775.1. Classification (GTDB taxonomy): domain Bacteria; phylum Pseudomonadota; class Gammaproteobacteria; order Burkholderiales; family Burkholderiaceae_C; genus JANMDU01. Next base: position 19,653 of record JAYSRZ010000566.1, read on the forward strand.
GATTTGCTCCACGCCGCTTCGATTTACACCCGATGGATCTTCGGCACTGAATTCAATCGCGTTGTGTTTGGCACTGATGTTCAATGCATATGATTTGCCTGAGCCTGCTGTTTGACTTGCACTACCGTTATTCTCGAATTCGTTGAGTAGATTGTCTTCAAACAAAGTGTCAATGAGTGAAAAACTCAAGGTGTTGCCATGCAAGCGCGATGCCTTGGTGCGTGCGCGGCGGCAAACCACGCTCAAGTCGGGCTCGGTTGCCTGCAAATTGGTGAGGTAAGGCGTACCGTGCTGAGCTAAATCAAGGTCGGATGGAATTTGATAGGGATCGTGATTGTCTTTCCATGTCCCGCTCGAATAAGAAAGAGGCGGTTTCGTATTGGCTTCCCAGCCAACTTTACCGAGTATATTTTCTGTCATGCTGACTGTCTTTATGGTTGCATCGATGTCGATGCAACTATAAGCAGGTTCAAATTTAACGAAAAACACGTTCGGAATGGCAGCAGGAGATGCGCAAATATGCAAGAGAGATTCATTTTTTACTTGAGCAGAACTGTGCAAAAAACCTGCAAATTCATTCTTGTGAATATCGCCAGCGAGATAAATGGTGGGTGATTTCGCTGCTCCCAAAAACATATCGTATTCGGGATACGCTGTTTCGTTACCTTGGTCTGATGGCCCCCATGCTTGGTGCGATGCAAAGTAATTGTGTTTCATGGGCAAACCACCAGCAACAATTTTGAGCTCAGTATCGCTCTCCAAGAAAGTTTTCAGCTCTCCCCATTGCTGTGCGCCCAGCAGAGGGTAGGAATCTGAACTGAGCTGACTGCGTGGGTAGCGATACCATCTTTCATCAAGCAGTGCCAGCTTGACATGGCTTCCTAAATCAAGGCCAATTTCTTGAATCCCATGGCTCGCGCTAATGATTGTTTCTATACTTTTTTGCAACGGAAATTGCAGCGGGAAATCAGGGTAATCATCTTGAGCAAATGAATTTTGAACACGATCTTTGAACTGATTGAACAGTGTTTTCGATACATGCTTCACTTGCCATGGCACAACCGCATCTTTATCGTCACTGTCATCTCCCAATCCGTTGGCGTTGTTCCAAGCAAAGTCATGATCGTCCCAGCAAACGAGGATTTTTTTACGATCATTGCGTAGCTGACGCACCAGTGCACGAAATTCTGGTACGGCCCATTGCAAGGCATAGCGGTTATGCATATCCTCGGCGTAAGTCTGCAGCCCTTCTTGCTTTCCTTTTAAGCCATCGCGCACAAGCCTCATGCAGAGCTCGCGTTTGCTACGACTAATGCCCCAATCCATATAAATCTGATCTCCAAGCAGCAGAAGAACTTCAGGATTTTCCTCGGCAATTTTCGTCCAAATAGGCTGCGCAGGGACCCGTACAGCATCCATGCACGACGTAAAAATTATTTTCATGGTTAATTAAGCGTCCCAAAATTAAGCGTCCCAAAAACTTGGCTCAGCTTATCAGCATGTCAAGATATCCGCATCCTCTGTTTTTACGAGGTGCCGAGGTTTTTCATGATCTCGATCGAGTGCGTGCTAAAGGCGGATTTTTAGCGAAATAACGCTGCAGGCCTCGCAATATGCTGCTGGCGAGTTGGTCTTGGTAGGCTTCGTCTCGGAGTTTTTGCTCTTCTTCGGGGTTGCTGATGAAGGCGGTTTCGATCAAGACGCTGGGGATATCGGGAGCTTTTAAGACCGCAAAACCTGCTTGCTCGACCTTGGGTTTGTGCAGCTTGGCGAAGCTGCCAATCTCACCTAGGACTTGGCTGCCGAGCTTGAGGCTGTCGTTGATCTGCGCGGTAGTGCTCATATCGAGCAGGGCGCGCTGGACTTGCGCATCCTTGGTTTGCACGCTGATGCCGCCCACCGCATCGGCGCTGTTTTCTTTTTGCGCCATGTAGCGGGCGGCGGCGCTGGTGGCGCCTTTTTCGCTGAGAGCGAAGACGCTGGCGCCGCGCGCTGTGGGTACGGTGAAGGCATCGGCGTGGATGCTGATGAAGAGATCGGCCTGCACTGCTTTAGCTTTTTGCACGCGCGTGGCCAGTGGCACGAAGAAATCGCCATCGCGCGTGAGGAAGGCGCGCATGGGGTTGCCTTTGATGGCGGTGGCGTTGATGAGCTCGCGCAGCTTGAGCGCAATGCTGAGTGTGATGTCTTTCTCGCGTGTGCCAGCGGGGCCGATGGCACCGGGGTCTTCGCCGCCGTGGCCGGGATCGAGGGCAATGATAATGAGGCGATCTGTGGTTGTTTTGGCTGGGATTTTTGAGGGAATATCAGGTTTTGAGACCGTAGAATCTGCGTGAGGCGCTATTGTTTTTGTAGTGCTGGGTGATTGTGTGGCGGATGGGCGCCGGCCTTGTTGGGCGGCTAAATCGCCCAGAGGGTCTAGAGTGCGGGGCGCTGCCGGGTCGCGTGGCGGCGGGTTTGAAGATGGCGTGGGTTTGCTCGCAGCCAGCGCTTTTTCTTTCTCGGCAATCAAAGCGAGCAGCGGATCGGGCGCAGTGGTGGGATACAAATCAAACACCAATCGATGCTGATAGGCCGCAATCGGCGGCAGGTTAAACACTTGGGGCAGGGCGCTTTGCTTTAAATCGATCACGAGACGGACGATGCCGGGCGCGTTTTGCGCAACGCGGATGCCGCTGATGAAGGGATCATCACTTTTCACGCTGCCCACCAGTTCACGTAGCTGCGGCGAGAGCTCAATGCCTTCAATATCCACAGCTAGGCGCGGCGGCGTGCTGACGAAGAATTGCTTGGCTTTGAGCAGGCCATCGCTTTCAATCGTGACGCGCGTGTAATCGGGTGCAGGCCACACGCGCACTCCTAAAATCGTAGCGCCCCACGCAATATCGGCGGCGCTCAGGAGCAAAATCAGGCTTGAAGCTTGCAGTGCATCACGGCGGGAAATTTGATGCAGAACACTCATGCAAACAGCTCCTGGCCCAGCGCGGTGTGCGCGATGATTTTTACGCTGCGCGATTCATCAGCCTGCGCTGTGATGTGGATCGCGACGTCTGGTGTGGGCAAGACGCCTTGCGCTTTCTCGGGCCACTCGACTAACTTCAGGCCAGGGCTGGCCAGCAGATCACGAAAACCGGCATCATCGAATTCGCGCGGATCGGCGAAACGATAGAGATCGAAATGCCAGATGTTGAGCGCGCCATGAGGAGTTTCAACCGTGTAGGGCTCAACCACGGCATAGCTGGGGCTCTTGACGCGGCCTGGCACACCGAGCGCGCGCAGCAGATGGCGCACAAAGCTCGTCTTGCCAGCGCCCAGATCGCCATGCAACTCAATGATGGCTTGGCGCAGAGCAGGGCGCTTGGCCAACTGCTGCGCAAAGCTTGCTGTGGCGGCTTCATCGCGCCACAAAAGCAGCATGGGTGTGGGAGTTTCTACAATCAAAGCATGCACACAAGTTCAGAGTCAATCAACACGCAGGAATTCCTGCAACGGCTGCGCCTTTGGGGCGCAGAACTGGGATTGTCTCAAATTGGCGTGGCAGGTATTGATCTGGTAGATGCGGAGCCAGGGCTACAAGCTTGGCTGGATGCTGGCTTTCACGGCGACATGCATTACATGGCCGCGCATGGCATGAAGCGGGCAAGGCCGGCAGAGCTCGTGCCGGGCACGGTGAGCGTGATCACGGCGCGGGTAGATTATTTGCCTGAATCTCACGGCGATGGCTGGCAGGGCGTGGAGTTTTCGCGTCTTCAAAAGCCGAGTGAAGGCATCGTTTCGCTCTATGCCCGAGGGCGGGATTATCACAAGGTGCTGCGTGCGCGTCTGCAAAAACTGGCTGACAAAATCGCGCAAGAGATCGGGCCGTTTG
>JAYSRZ010000567.1:0-7649 GCA_043720775.1 Variovorax sp.
GGCAGTTGCGAGCGGCGCAGCATGGCTGTAAGCCGCGCGGTCAGCTCGGCGAGATTGAAAGGCTTGGTGAGGTAATCATCGGCACCCGCATTCAACCCAGCCACACGATCCTCCACACCATCGCGCGCCGTGAGAATGAGCACCGGCAGCGCCGCGTGGTGTTGGCGGATGTGCCGCAGCACACCCATGCCATCAACGAGCGGCAGCCCCAAATCCAAAATCACGCCATCAAAACGCGCCCCACCCAACACATGGTCCACCATATGCACCGCCACAGCCCCATTGCTCGCCACGGTAACGCTATGCCCGGATTGCGTTAGTTGCGCAGACAAACCATCGCGCAGTAGATCGTCGTCTTCGACTAAAAGCAGGTGGGGCATGCGTGCAAGTATAAATTCAGTGTGCTGCGCGGCTGCTTAAAACGTACCAGGGAAGCTTCCGCCGTCAATCAAGATATTTTGGCCATTGATGTAGCCGGCATGCGTGCTGCATAGATAAGCGCAGGTTTTGCCGAATTCTTCTGCATCGCCTAAGCGCTTGCCGGGCAAGGCGGCGATGCGCGCCGCGCGGACTTCTTCTGGTGTTTTACCGCTCTTGGCCGCGAGCGCAGCGAAATTGCCTTTCAAGCGATCGGTGTCGAAAATGCCGGGGAGCAAATTGTTGATCGTCACGCCTTGCGCAGCCAGGCTCGAACGTGCGACACCGGCCACGAAGCCTGTGAGGCCGCTTCTTGCGCCGTTGGATAGACCCAAGATATCAATCGGCGCTTTCACGGCGCTGCTGGTGATGTTGACAATACGGCCAAAGCCGCGCGCTGCCATGCCATCCACCGTGGCTTTGATGAGCTCAATCGGTGTGAGCATGTTGGCGTCCAGCGCAGCCAGCCATGCAGTGCGATCCCATGTGCGGAAATCGCCGGTGGGCGGGCCGCCGGCATTGGTGATGACGATGTCAAAATCTTGACGCAAAGAGAAGATCGCTGCGCGGCCAGCATCCGTGGTGATATCAGCAGTGACGGTGTGAATTTCTATTGGATTTTTCAAGCCATTTTGGCCTGCAGCGCCCACAGAGTCTGCGTGAAGTGCTCTTATTTTTATAGCGGCTGCTTCAAGTGCCTCGCGTCCACGCGCGACCAAGACCACATTTACTCCTTCTAGCGCCAGCGCAGCCGCGCAGCCATAACCCAGCCCTTTGCTGGCGCCGCCGACCAATGCCCAACGGCCTGCTATACCTAAATCCATGATGTTTATCCTGTTGGGCTTGCGGCACGTTGTGGGAAATGCCCCTTGCGAGCTGTGTTGAAATTATGCAGCACTTGCGATTTTGCCATGCGCATGCAAAAATTGATCATCTACGAAGCACTGCTTTCCCAGTAAGACAAATATGCCCGCTACTTTGCCGTTTTTAAAAAGCCGTCGTGTTTTGATCACAGGCGCTTCGTGCGGGTTGGGCGAGGCGTTTGCGCGCGAATGCGTGCTTGCTGGCGCGAAAGTTGTGATCGCAGATGTAGACACTGAGCGAGGACACGCGCTTGCTCAAGAGCTTGGCAGCGCTGCGCATTTCGTGATGATGGATGTGGGCAGCCGCGCTTCGGTTGACGCGGGCATGACCGATGCTGTGAAATGGCTGGGCGGCTTGGATGGCTTGATCAACAACGCCGCGATCACGAATTCTGGCGGCAAGATCATGAGCGAGATTGAAGAAGAGATGTTTGACCGCGTGATGCAGGTCAACATCAAAGGCGTGTGGCTCGTGACCAATGCGGCGCATCCGCATTTGAAAGAAGCTGCTTCAAAAGGCAGCGCGGCCAGCGTGCTCAACATCGCATCAGATACCGCACTGTGGGGCGCGCCGCGCCTGATGGCGTATGTGGCCAGCAAAGGCGCGGTGATCAGCATGACGCGCAGCATGGCGCGCGAGATGGGTGTTGACAAGATCAGCGTGAATGCGATTGCACCGGGCTTGGTGGTGGGCGAATCGACGCAATATGTGCCGCAAGCTCGCCACGATCAATACTTAAATGGCCGCGCCATACAGCGAGAGCAGCAGCCAAATGATTGCACGGATGCCGCGCTGTTTTTACTCAGCGCAGGCGCGGGCTTTGTGACGGGGCAAGTGTTGCCGATCAACGGCGGCTATGTGATGAACTGAAGGAAAAATATGCAAGCAGCAAGTCAAACAAATTCTCCTGCAGCGAACGATGCTGTATTCAACGAGCGCGGCCTGCTCGACGCCGCGATTGCGCCTGAGGCGCAAATCCAACAAGCCATGATGGCCGCTAGCGGGCAGAGCTTCGAGCAATGGATGGAATCGCGCACCGCGCGTTTTGCCACCCGCGCCTACGATTGGGACACACTGAAATTCCAATCCGATTTTGATGCGAAATATCGCCGCGCGCAGATGCGTTATGTGGGCACGGGCGGCGCGGGCGTGACGCAAGACAACAACACCGTTCCTGCAGGCCATTTCACCTTCTCCACGATGGTGATCCCGGCAAAGAATGAAGGCCCCAGCCATATTCACTACGACGTGGAAGAAATTTTCTTCATGCTGCGCGGTACGCTCAAAGTGATTTGCGAAAAGCGCGATGTGAGTGGTGCTGTGACGGATCGCTGGGAAACTGTTTTGAAAGAGCGTGACCTCATCAGCGTGCCGCCCGGCGTGTATCGCGAAGAGATCAACATTGGTGACGAAGATGCGCTGATGTGCGTGATGCTGGGCAGCGCCACACCGATTCGGCCCGTGTATCCGCCCGGCTCGTCGTTGGCCAAATTGAAGCGATAAACCATGACCCTGCTCGAACGCTTGCAACAAATGCCCACGCAAGGCGTGGCATTGGCCCACACTTCATGCACAGGTGGTTTTGTGCGCTACCGAGAATTAAATGGGGTCAGATCACATTTAATTTCTGCAAATAGCCAAATTAAATGTGATCTGACCCCATTTGTTTTGTTGCACGGCATCGGCTCGGGCTCAGGCAGTTGGATTGAGCAGCTTTGCGATGAGCGACTAGGTCGCGTGCTAGCTTGGGATGCGCCGGGCTATGCCGACAGCACGCCGTTGAGAGCTGACGATCCATTAGCTCAAGATTACGCTGAACAGCTGTGGGCATGGCTTGATCAATTACAAATCGCTGATGTGCATCTCGTAGGCCATTCGCTAGGCTGCATCATGGCCACCAGCGCCGCGCGCTTGCAGCCGAGCCGCATCAAATCGCTGACGCTGCTCGCTCCTGCACAAGGCTATGGCACTGCAACGGCCGATGTACGCCAGCAAAAGCGCGATGAACGCTTGCAAACCGTACAAAGCTTAGGCTTACAAAAAATGGCCGAGCAGCGGGCACCGCGCTTGCTCGCGCCAGATGCGCCGCAAAGCCAAATCGAGCTGGCCACTCACATGATGAGCCAGCTCAATGTGGGCGGCTACACGCAGGCCACAAGCATGCTCAGCAGCGCAAACATTCGCGCTGATTTGCAAGCTTTCAAAAGTATGAGCGGCGCGTCTATCCGAATAGCCTGCGGAGATCTCGATGTGATCACGCCACCCCAGGCCTGCAAAAAGCTGGCTGAATCTATCGCCGCGCTCTACACTGATTTGCCCCGCGCAGGCCATGCCTGTGCCTTAGAAACACCACAACCCGTTAATCAACTCCTTCTCTCCCAAGGACAGCGCAATGAATGATGACAACTTTGACCCAGACAGCGGAAGCGCATCGCGCTACACCGTGCCCGCACTGGCTCGTGGCTTAGAAATACTGAGCTACTTCACGCATGATCGGCGCATTCTCTCGGGCGCGCAACTGGCAAAGATGGCCGAGCTGCCCCGAGCCAGTGTATTTCGCATGCTGCAAACGTTAGAGCAAGCCGGCTACCTAGATCGCGTCGGCGAACCGGGCACGCATCCGAGCTATCGGCTCGGCGTTGCCGTGCTTCGCTTAGGCTTCGAATTTCTCTCTTCTATGGAACTGACTGAGCAAGGCCGGCCTGTGCTGGAATCTTTGTCAGATGCTTGTGGGCATTCATCGCACATCATCGTGCGCGATGGGCGCGATGTGGTGGTGGTGGCGAAAGCTTTGGGGCGCTTGGCCACGTTTCATGCGATCCAGGTGGGTGCAAGATTGCCTGCGCATGCCACCGTGTTGGGGCGCGTGCTGATGGGCGGCTCATCTCTTCAAGACATTGAGCAGTTGTATGCGCATCACACGATGAAAGCTTACACACCATCGACCGCCACCACGCCGCAAGCGCTTAAAACCGCGATTGATGAGGCCGCCAAAGAAGGTGTGGCGGTGAGCCAAGGCGGCTTTGAGACAGGGATTTCCACGCTAGCCTCGCCGGTGTTTGACGGAGACGGAAAGGTTTGCGCTGCTATCAGCGTGACGGTGTTGTCGGCCCGTATCCCAGAGCAGAGCTTGCCTCTTTTAAAGCTACAAGTTAAAGAGGCTGCATATACGCTGACTTGGCGATTGAAGCACAGCACTGGATATCGCGGATGAGCGGTTCTGTTCAAACCACGCATGTCAACACCGGCATGAATACAGGTGAATGCGTTGCACGCTTTTTAGCAGCGCAAGGTGTGCGCGTCGCCTTCGGGGTGATTTCCATTCACAACATGCCCATCCTCGATGCATTTCATCGTCTCGGACAAATTCGTTTTGTACCCGCGCGCGGCGAGGCTGGCGCTTGCAACATGGCCGATGCCGCAGCGCGAGTCAGTGGCACATTAGGTGTGGTGGTCACCAGCACTGGCACGGGCTCAGGCAATGCTGCTGGCGCTTTGGTTGAAGCCATGACGGCGGGCACGCCGCTCTTGCATCTCACGGGGCAAATCGATTCTGAATGGGTCGATAAAAACTGGGGCTTCATTCACGAGCATCCGGATCAGCTTGGCATGCTGCGTGCGGTGGGCAAAGGCGCATTTCGGATCAACACGCCTGACGAGGCTTGGACTGTGCTCACGCGCGCCACAAGCCTAGCACTAACTGCGCCTTGCGGGCCCGTGAGCGTAGAAATTGCGATTGATGTGCAGCAGGCATTTTTAGAGAAAAAAGAGCTGCTAGAGCACGTCCTATCTGCGCAAAGCGCTCCTGTATTTATAGCGCCCAAGATGCCTGACGCAGCGCAGATGGCGCAACTTGCCAGTCGTTTGAAGCACGCAAAAAAGCCATTACTTTGGCTGGGCGGCGGCGCACGCCATGCAGGCGCAGCGGTGCAGCGCTTGGTGGATTTAGGTTTTGGCGTGGTCACATCGGTGCAAGGGCGCGGCGTGATCGCTGAGGATCACCCGGCAGCGCTGGGCGCTTTTAATTTACAACGCGCTAGTGCCGCGCTCTATGCGAAATGCGATGTCATGCTCATCGTCGGCTCGCGCCTGCGCAGCAACGAAACGATGAAATACAAGCTCGCCTTGCCTGCAAAGCGCTTTCGCATCGACGCGAATCCTGCTGTGCAACACCAAGCATATGCGTGCGAGCAATTTTTAGAGGCCGACAGCGCTTTGGCGCTCAATGCGCTGGCAGACGCATTAGAAGGCTATCGCGCTGATGCAAGTTGGCATGCTGAGATCAGTGCAGCAAAACTTGCTGCGCAAGCGCAGGTTGATACTTCTTTGGGCGCTTATGCGCAGCTCAAAGATGCGCTCAATCGCTCTATTGATCAACAGCTTCATGGCCAATGCATTTGGGCGCGAGATATCACGTTGAGCAACACCATGTGGGGCAACCGAAGCGTGGTGTTGCGCCATCCGAGAGCGGGTGTGCATGCGCTTGGCGGTGGCATTGGGCAGGGCTTACAGATGGGCATTGGCGCAGCCATTGCGACTGTTGTTTATAAAGAAAAACGGCCTGTAGCGTCTGCCAATACTGCGCAAAGTGCTCTTAAAACAATAGCGCTCGTCGGCGACGGCGGCTTCATGCTCAATCTGGGCGAGTTGGCCTGCGCAGCGCAAGAGCGAGCCGATCTGCTCGTGATTTTGATGAACGATGGCGGCTACGGCGTGATCAAAAATATCCAAGATGCCGATTACGGCGCACGCCATTGCTATGTGGATCTGCACACCCCCGATTTTGCGATGCTCTGCGCAAGCATGGGCGTGAAGCACTTGAAAAGCTCAGAGCCTGCGCAGATTCAGGTGCAACTAAAAGATGCTTTGGCAAGCGATGGCCCCACGGTGCTAGAAATTGACATGACAGCTTGGGGCTCGTTTGCCGAAAAGTTTGCAGGGCCGCAGAGAAAACTATGAGCCACGACGCTGCACCTGTTCTGCAAGTTTGCTTGATCGGCTACGGCGCGATTGGGCAAGCCATCGTGCAGCGGCTGGGCGGCAACAAGCGCGTAGCGATCAGCCATGTTGTTGTGCGAGGAGAGCGCTTGAGCCAAGTGCAGGCGCAGCTTCCGCAAGGCATCAGGGCTGTCAGCGAAGTGCCCGAAGATGCCTGGCTTGTGCTCGAATGCGCGGGTCACAGCGCTTTGCATGCGCATGTGATCCCTGCGCTGCGCCGTGGGATCGATTGCGCTTTGCTCTCCGTGGGTGCGTTGTCTGAAGTCGGTTTGCCCGAAGCGCTTGCAAGCGCAGCCAACGATGGCAGCGCGCAACTGCATTTGCTGCCCGGTGCGATTGGCGGCATCGATGCGATTGCGGCGGCCCAACAAGCGGGTTTGACAAGCGTACGCTATACCGGCCGCAAGCCGCCATTGGCTTGGGCTGGCACGCCTTCTGAGAAGCTTTTTGATCTGAAAACGCTCGCCAATACTGCGCAAAGCGCTATTATTTTTGAAGCATCAGCACGCGAGGCTGCTGCTCTGTATCCGAAAAACGCCAACGTTGCTGCGACGATTTCATTGGCAGGTTTGGGGCTGGACGCCACGCAAGTGCGCTTGATCGCTGACGGCACGCAGACGGAGAATGTGCATGAAATTGAGATCGAAGGCGCTTTCGGCAGTATGAAAATCGAAATGCGTAATCAACCTTTGCCGAGCAACCCCAAAACTTCGCTGCTCACGGTGTTGTCTGCATTGCGCTTCTTGGAAAATCGTGTTGCGAACGTGACGGTATAAAGAAAAGCCTGGCGATCATGAGAAAAGAACACGGAAAACACGAAAGCGCACGGAAGTCACGGAAAATCTCACCGGGTTTTTTCCGTGGCTTCCGTGCAGCCTCTGTGCCTTTCGTGTTCTAAATATAACGATGACAACCCACCTCCAAACCTATTTCGCAGGCCAACGGCGCGATGCCAGCGGCTCTTTGTACACCACCGAATATCCCGCAACCGGCGAGCCGGTGGCGCAGCTCCATGCGGGCACGGTGCAAGATGTGGATGTTGCTGTGCGCTTCGCCGAGGCCGCTCGTCACAAGCCCGATTGGGCCAATCTCATGCCGCATCAGCGCGCCGCCATCCTCCACAAAATGGCTGCGATCATCCGCGAACGAGCTGAAGAGCTGGCCACGCTCCAGCGCCTAGACAACGGCAAACCGGTGAAAGAATGCCGCGCACTCGTGGCCAGCGCCGCCGGCACGTTCCAATACTTCGCTGCCGTGGCCGAAACATTCGAGAGCCCCGTTACGCCCAAGCGTGGTGATTTCCTCACGATGAGTCTCTATCAGCCACTCGGCGTGGTGGCCGCGATCACACCTTGGAATTCGCCGATTGC